>CAYNNW010000347.1:0-2977 GCA_964398435.1 uncultured Gaiellales bacterium
TGCTTGCGTTCATTCGAGTCTCAATACTTCGCCGAGAGTTACCCGTTTAACCGTCAAGTCGTTTTGCATTTACTCTCGACTGTGACATACCACCTAGAACCTAAAGAGACAATTTCACCGGCGCAATTTCGTGGTCCCGCCCGAGGACGGCACCTGGGATGTCCGCAACGACAGCGACGAGTTCTTCAATCTCTATGCCGACGATGTTGACGTCATGGCACACGAATATACCCACCTGCTGATCGATCACGAGACGAACGGAACCGGGAGCGGTGAGGGCGGCTGGGAATTTGAAGCCATTCACGAAGGAATGGGTGACATTTTCGGATCAGCCGTCGACCACACCTGGGAGATGGGTGAGGGCGGCGGACGCGATCCGGAGGCAGGAACCGAAGTTGCCACGACCTACGACGAGGCACGCGAAGGGCCGCCGCGGTTGGCAGACATGTCCAAGGCCATGGAGGTGATCGGACGATCGATTCCGTCATCTACCGGTGAAGGCCCATCGACGGGCGAGAGTGACCTGACCGGCGGAATCGGAGGCGGCGGTCCCGAGGCCCATCATGCGAGCGGAGTTCTCTCGAATGCCGCAGCTGACATTCAGCAGCAGCTCGGCTGGGACGAGATGGAGAACGTGTTCTATGCAGTGCTGACCGACGATGGTTTTACGACTGACAGCCGCTTCGTCGATGTGGCAACCATGGCTCGATCACATGCGATCGACCAGTACGGCGAGGACGCGGGTCTGGTGGTCGAGAAGGCATTCGCCGACAACGGGGTCTACATTCCCGGCACACCAACAGCGCGGGCCCACGAGAATTTTGAGCAGGTCAGGCGAACGGCGCGCGACCTGCTGCCCTTCTGATCACCGCTCGGCTTCAGCCGAGAAAATCAGTAACGTAGCCGTCCGGGCCAAGATCGATGCCGCCCGAGCCGCCGCCATGGAACATCGGGTCCCACGCGTCGTCGACCGAGGGAGCGTGATTCCAGCCGCGTGGTGGAAGGCCGGTAATCTCATCGATCGGAACGCCGCGGTCCAGGAAGTGTGCGCTGTGAACACTCCCGGGAATGCCGATCTCGCTGGCAGCTCCGGCCGTGGCAGCGGCACCGTGACCATTGCCGCCCCCGCGCACGGCGCGCGAGAGCGCAGTTGTGCCTGTATCGACACTGATCCTCATCCGGTTGATCGCATCGGTCACGCCGGCAGCCATCTTCGATCGGGCATAGCCCTTGTCAAAGTGCCCCGGGTAGTAGATGGCTCGCACGAGCACATCATCAAGCGAGCGCTGGGCGTGCACCGCCTGACGCACCGACGTCTTGCCAAGCAGCAGGTCGGATCGAAGCGATCGCGCAGCTGTTATCGCGTCACCAAGTGCTTCCGATGCGGCTGTGCCGTGTCGTACCAGTCGCTCTATATCGCGGGCGCGGAGTGCGCTCGGGTCGTGAAAGGCCCGAAGCGCCGCCTCGCTCTCGCGAAGACCTGCTCGGAGCGACCCCAGAATCTGTTCGTTCGCTCCGCGCACGGCCGCGCTGATTTCGATCCCTATTCCTACTGCTCCGCTCATCCTGCGTCCCAGGTCGTCACACCGCGCGGGCAGAAGAAGTGCCCACGCTCCCACCGATCCATCGAATGGAATGCGGTGCGTGTTGCACGGCCGGCCGGGCACGAGTACGGTGCACTGAGGAAGACGACAGGGATGTTCAGATGGGCAGCACGCGGGTTCAGGTACATGGGGCGCGAGGATCGGTTGACCTCGTGTACAGCGACGAGACCCTTGTTCGCATCGAATACGACCCCTCCGGCCACGCTGGCGACGAGCCGGCGCCCACCTCCCCATCCTGGCTTGCACCAGTTGTGGATGCGGCACAGCGATTCGTCAATGACGAGCAGGCCGACATGTCAGGTGCCGTACCAGCCCACGTGCTGCGCCCGTGGCTCGTCGAAGCGGGACTGGCACCCGCACACGTGACCATGCTCGAGGAGCTGTGTCGCGTTCCGCGCGGATCCACCGTGACCTACGCCGAGTTGGCTGCGCGTGCCGGACACCCGGGCGCCGCGCGGGTTGCAGGAACTGCCTGCTCATCGAATCCATTTCCGCTGCTTGTCCCATGCCACCGGGTGGTACCATCCGGCCGCGGATTGGGTGGCTACTCGGCGCCGGGCGGCGTCGCGACCAAGCAACGGCTACTGGAGCGTGAAGGCGCCCACATCGCCGGTGTTCGCTGAGGCTGCGCTTCCGCGCGGCCACACCGAGGAGTAGGATCGGGCGCGGTAACGCCGATACGAGGGAGCTCCCACCATGGCCACGCGAGTTGCAATCAATGGATTTGGACGCATCGGACGATGCGTACTGCGACGGATCATTGAGATCGCCGATCCCGGCGTTGAGATCGTCGCGGTCAATGACCTCGGTGATGCGGACACACTCCTGCATCTGCTTCGCTGGGACTCCGTGCAGGGGCGCTTCGACGCCGACATCGAGCGCACGGCTGACGGCTTCACCGTCAACGGAACGGAAATCCGCTACCTGTCGCACCGCAATCTCGAGGACCTGCCGTGGCGGGATCTTGGCGTCGACGTGGTCGTCGAGTCGACAGGCCTGTTCACCGACCGTGCCAAGGCAGCGATCCACCTGCAGCAGGGCGCCCACAAGGTCGTCATCAGCGCACCAGCAACCGGTGCCGACTACACCGTTGTGCTCGGCGTCAACGACGACGGATACGACCCCGAGCAGCACCACGTCATCTCGAACGCGAGCTGCACCACGAACTGCCTTGCTCCAATGGCCAAGGTGCTCCATGACAACTGGGGCGTTGTCGGTGGCTACATGACCACGTGTCACGCATACACCAGCGACCAGTGCCTGCTCGATGCTCCACACAAGGATCTTCGACGCGCACGTGCCGCGGCACTCAGCGTGATCCCAACGTCAACGGGCGCTGCGAAGGCAATCGGCCTGGTCATGCCGGAGCTTGC
>CAYNNW010000348.1:0-2947 GCA_964398435.1 uncultured Gaiellales bacterium
ATCTGCAGCGGGAGCGCGAGTCCCGGAAACACTCCCGCTGCGAGCAGATCTCGGAACGGTCACCATGCGCTACACGCGAGTTGTCGGGACAGCGCAGGTCGATTGTCAGGGCGAATCGCTCTCGCTTGGAGAGCTGAACAGGTTGATAGGTGATGACGATCCACTGGTGCGACGCGCAGCATGCGAGGCCCGCAGTGGCGCCTATCAGCAGATTGCTCCCGAGCTTCAGAACGTCTTTGACGACGCTCGCGTCCTGCGGAATTCCATCGCGGCACGCGAGGGGCATGCGTCATACGCACTGGCTCGATACATTGAGATGCGACGCGCGGACTTCGGACCCGATCAGGCAGCAGTGTTCCGCGCCGAGGTTGAGCAGCATTTTCTGCCGCTTGTGCGATCGATCCGGCAACAGCAGGCGGCTGCAATGGCCGGCATCCTGGGCGGCGATTACGGCGATCTGCTGCACCCGGCAGATGCGACGTGGTTCGGGCCGTGGTCGCCACGCTCGATTGTCGCAACCGAGACGCAGGTCGAGGCTGCAGCAGCGCTGTTCGATCGCATGGAGCCGACGTTCTCGGCAGCATTCGAGGACATGCGCCGCGGCAGTCGGCTCGACCTGGTCGCTCGCCACGGCAAGGCGCCGGGTGCATTCTGCGCACCGCTGATTGACGATGGAGTTCCGTACGTCGTCTGCAACTCGGTTGGACGGCCGTCTGACGCGCGGACCCTGATCCACGAAATGGGTCACGCATTCCAGAAGTACCGCACGCTCGCGGACGGAGTTACGCACCCCGACCTGATCCGGGGAAGTGCCGAAGTCGGTGAGATTCATTCGATGGCACTGGAGCTGCTTGCCGCCCCATACGTGGATGTCTTTTTCGGTGAGCGCGACGCCCCCAGGTATCTGTCGAGAACGCTGCGTTCTGGTATCTGCCAGCTGCCGTGGATGTGCCTCGTGGACGAGTTTCAGCACGAGCTCTACCCCGACGTCGGCGACCTGGCAGACGGTACAGACGACCCGTTCGACCATGGTCCGGATGCAGGTGCTCGATCAGCGTTGTGTGCCCAGCTGGTCGACCGCTACCTTGTTGGAATCGACCACGACTGCGACCCGTGGTGGAAGCGCAATGTCTGGCTGTCGCAGCGCCACATTACGGCGTGGCCGTTCTACTACCTCGACTATGCGCTTGCACAGATGGTGGCGTGGCAGATCTGGCTGCG
Source organism: uncultured Gaiellales bacterium (assembly GCA_964398435.1). Lineage (GTDB taxonomy): Bacteria > Actinomycetota > Thermoleophilia > Gaiellales > SKUG01 > CAYNNW01. Next base: position 1,222 of record CAYNNW010000348.1, read on the forward strand.
ATCGCGGAGCGAACCTGACGCGGCGATGCGTGCATATCTCCGGCTGCTGGATGCCGGAGGTCGGGTCGGATTTGTTGAGGCCTGCGCAGTTGCGGAGGTGGAGTCGCCATTCGAGCCGGGCGTTGTACGTGGCGTCGCCGCGCAGCTCGCGCAGCTTATTGAGTAATGCGGTAGATCTCGCCGGACATTGCTGATACGTACATCTCACCCTCGGCATCCTCGCCAAAGCTCACCATCATCGGTTCGCCGCCCGGCCATCGTGCCCGGTCAACGACCGATCCGTTCTCGATCTTGAGGCCGCGAATCTCCTGGGCCGTGATGTCTGCGTACAGATACCAGCCCTGGAGTTCCGGGAACTTCTTGCCGCGATAGACGAATCCACCGACGACCGCAGCGCCCTCGTCGTGCCCGTACTGCAGCACTGGATCGATCTGGCGTCCGACAAGTTGAACCGCATTCTCATCGTATGTTGCAGTGCCTTCGAGGCGATCCCAGCCGAGGTTGGTGCCAGCGCCGACACCCTTGGGCAGCATGTTGATCTCTTCCCAGGCGCTCTGTCCGACGTCTGCGATCCAGGCATCGCCGGTCGAGCGGTCGAATGAGAATCGCCACGGATTCCGCACGCCCGTAGCCCAGATCTCGCCTCGTCCACCGCCGTCGGCGTGCGGATTGTCTGCCGGAATTCCGTACGGTGTCGTGGGGCCTGTTGTATCCACATCGATTCGAAGAATCTTGCCCAGAAGCTCATTCGGGTTCTGCGCACGATTGTTGGGGTCGCCACCACCGCCACCGTCGCCCATCCCGATATACAACATGCCATCGGGCCCGAACTGCAACTGGCCACCGTTGTGGTTGGCATATGGCTTGTCGACGGTCAACAGGTCGCGTGGCGCTCCTTCGACCTTGTGGTCTGCGCCGATCTTCACCTCGGCTACCCGAACATCTCCGGCCATGTCCGTGTAGTCGATGAAGGCGCGCCCGTTCGAAGCAAAGTTGGGGTGGAACGCAATCGAGAGCAGCCCCTGTTCGCCTCCAGCTGCGATCGTACCGCTCAGATCGAGTACGGTCGATGATGTATTGGTGGTCAAATCGCGTCGGATCACACGCCCCTGCTGCTCAACCACGTACAGCGCGTCCGGATCTGCGGGCGTGCTGGCCATGCCGACCGGGCTGTCGAAACCACTGGCGACCGGAGTCAGCGAAAGCTGAGGGCGCGGTGTTCGGCTCGTCGACGGGCCGGTGACGCCGCTGACCGTTGCGGGGATGGTGCCGTTGCCGATGGAATCGGCCCCTGCTCCGGCACCATCCACTCCTGCCGATCCTCGATCAGACGATGTGGCATCACTGGCGCAGCCGGCGAGCGCAAGTGCGCCGACCGCCACTGCCGCAACTCCTGCCAACGCAGCAAACCGGTGGTGTGTAACGGACTGGGCGAGGCCCTGCAGGCGCGATGCGCTGCGTCCAGCAATCTCTGACACGACGGCCTGGGACCGCTCGACTGCACCTGTTGCCGGCGCCCGTCCCACGCCCAGCATCGCCCGCCACCCTGTTTGAATCATGTAATCCGTCCCACCATGCGTTGCTGCGCATGCACCGCTCGACGGGACGCGTCCACACTCATCGTCCCGCTCGTCGCCCGGCGCAGCGACTGTCCATCGACTGACTATCGGGGAACGGCCGAGCGCGGTTGCGCAACCTTTGCCGCGTGATCAGCGATACACCTGGC
>CAYNNW010000349.1:0-2940 GCA_964398435.1 uncultured Gaiellales bacterium
TCGATGCTGGCCCATCTCGTCGGAGCCCTCGCGCTTTCGGTAATCGGTACTTCGATCGTGCTCGCCATCGTCTCGATTCGAAAACTGACGGTGACCCGAACTGTCCAGCAAACGGCCTTCGACGGCGACAAGGTTCGTTCGACGTACCACTCGTTTCGCTCGAACCCCGGCGTTGACCCGCTTCCGGCGGCGATCCTGACCGAGGCCTATGCGAGCTCGCCCGTGAACTTCACGGCCGACAAGGTACGTGATGCGTTCGCACATTTCCGCTCGAGTGCGATCGACGATTCGGTTGCAGCGGCATTGTTGACTACCGCGTACGCCACGTCGCCACAGTCGTTTACCTACGACAAGATCACGTCGACGTTCGGATCATTCCGGTCGCTGGCTGAGAACGACGCCAAGACCGCGGCCCAGCTGACGATTGCCTACGCCAGCTCGCCGCAGTCGATCACGCGCGACAAGATCGAGACTCGCTTCAACGGGTTCCGCAGTGAGCTCGGCGTCGAGAAGGCAGCAGCAGCAATCCTGACCGAGGCCTGGGCACGATCGAAGCCCGACTTCACATCTGATGACGTCGGCCAGACATTCCGCAGCATCACATCGCGACTGGCTGATGTTGACGCCACAACTGCAGCGGAGCTGACAAGCGCATACGCGATATCACCGGCGAGCTACAGCGTCGATGACGTCATTCAGACCTTCAGATCGATGCGCAGCACGCTCGAGTCATAGTTCGTGTCCCGGTCCGCAGCGACGGTGTGAACCCAGTCCGCCCATCGACTGACGAGCTCGTTCTGAATGACCTGGATACGTGGGATGTTGGCGATATAGTGCGCGGCCGGCCGCTGACCACCGCTCGCCACGTCTCGTGACCGGAATCTCGCCTGGTGTTCAGACGTGTCGCTCACGGTGAGCATCTCGACAGTTACCGCAACGGGTACGTCCGGCGTCGGCCGAGTCGGCAGCGACCACAGTCCGGGGACGAGGTGGATCCCCTCGACAATCACGTTCCATCCCTCGCTCAGTGCATAGGCAACACCGGCTTCAACACAGCGCAGGATCGGGGTGCACTGGCGTATGAAGGCGCTGAGATTGACCGGCGGATCGTCCGCAATCGCAGTGCGCAGATCGTCACCTTCGCAAACGGGCAGGTTGAAGCTCTCCCCCCACAGGTCGCCGAACTCGTTCCGGTCAAGGACCGATCGCAATTGCGCTCGAATCACATCCGTTGCGATGGTCAGGCACCTGGGTGCGTTCGCAGCTGACCGGGCGTGGTACTCGATCTCGGCAGCGCGGGTGCTCTTGCCGGTACCGGATGCACCGGCGATGTACCAGACGTGTGTCATAGCGTGATTATCCGCTATGGCAGGAACCAGGCGTCGTCTTCACGCATCCCCTGCAGCGCAAAGATCTGAACAACCCCGGCGTGATCGAGCACATCCGGATTCGGGTTGTCGTCGCCACCGGGGTAGCGACCGATTCCGTTCTGGTTGAACTCGCCGGTCTCGTGATTGCGACCCTTGTTCCACAAATCCTCGGCGTAGCGATTGAGCAGCTGCGTGTACTCTGCCCTTGGCTCCGACAGGTTCGCGTTCAGCTTTGCCAAATTGCGGAAGAAGATGGCATTGAACACCGGGGACTGGGCCCACAGTGCGCCGTAGTCGCGGTTGTACATTGCCACGGTCGCATCGGCCGTTGCCGTTGCCTGTTCCATGTACTCGGCAGATTCTTCACCATTCGTCGCGCGCGACATCGCAAGGTTGGCGCCAATTGCCTGACCCTGGTTGTAGCTGAGGATGTCCGCGTTGAGGGTTCCGTCCTCGCGAATATTGTTGATATACAGGTTGGCTCGTCCCGAATCCATGTTCGCGAGATTGCGAACATGCTCATTGTCTGACTCGGGTGTGATCAGGAAGTTGTTGTTCATGTGGTCAGTGACGTTGCGAGCCTCTTCCAGGTAGTGCTCATCGCCTGTTGCCTGATACATATTGGCAAAGTACTCAGCGGCTGGAGCGTGGCCAATCGTGTTGATTCCCGCCGTGTTCTCTTTCCACTTGATGCCGCCGCGGCCACCATCAATCAGTCCGCTCTCCATGAATCCGGCCATGTCCTTCGCCTGATCCAGGTAGTGCGTGTCTCCGGTCACTCGCCATGACTGCAGCTCGTTGAGCCCGATCCAGGCGTTGTCGTCAAAGTATCGATCGGTCAGTGCACCGATGGGACCGGGCGGCTGGTCGCCGGGCATGCCTCCGCGGTAGCTGTGATCGACCTTGAATTTGTCCAGTTCGGAATCGAGCGCCTTGATCATTGAGTCATCGGTGGTCATTCCCGTTGCTCGCAACATGACATCGGCGGCCTGCACCTGTCCGGTGTGCCATGCCTGGGCGGCCGTTGCGTTGCCGCCGGTCTGCGCCTTGTAGCGCGGATCGGTGGTTTCCGTGCCCGTTGGGTTCTCCCAGGTACCCAGGGTCAGGAGGCGAGAGCCGAAATCGCGACTCTCTTCCCACAGTCGGCCGCCCAGCCCAAGATCGTCGTCCTGCCAGCGGTACAGCGTCTCGAGATCTCCGCGTGCCTGTCGAGCCCGATTGGCTGCATTTGTTCGGGTCGCTTCCGGAAGCTCGCGCGCGTCGCGGTCTGCGTGAATGTCGTCGATCACGGCCTGGGATTGAGCGCGGTCGCGTTCTTCGGCACGTGCAATGGCCTCGTCGAACGTCATCGGCCCGTCGGGGGTCATGACCATTCCCGATCCACTGCCGGTTGAGGTGGCTTCCGCTGCCGGTGCGCCACCGGATTCTGCTGGTGCGGCACCCGGGTCCGTGGGCGCGGGGGCAGCGGCCGTCACGGGTGCACCCTCGGGAACAATCTGCTCCTGACCGTCGGCTGCCTGCCCGGTTGCCTCACTGCTGGGTGCCGGCTCAGTTGGGGCTCCCGAGTCGG
>CAYNNW010000350.1:0-2926 GCA_964398435.1 uncultured Gaiellales bacterium
ACGAAGTCGTGATCAGACGAACCGTTCGGAACGGTCGGATCCTCGCGCTGTCGATACGCCTCACGCGAAGAGTTGATGTGATGAATCCGTGTGCCCGTGTGTGACTTGAACAGGTCGTCACTGACAAAGACGTGGTCAAGCATGTCTGGACGGCCACGGTAGATATACGTGTAGCGGTCCTTCTCAGGAACGGTACTGAGCGTATCTGTCAGTCGAACCGACCCGTCTGGACGCGTTGCAAGCTTGCGGTACGCGCCGTCTTCGGGCGTGGCATTGAAGTCGCCCAATGCAACCACCGGAACCGACGGATGCGCGGATCGACGAGCATCAATGAATTCGCCAAGCTTCTCGCCCTGCATCTGCCGTCGCGGCTCAGGCGCGGCGCCCCCGAGCTTTGACTTGAAGTGATTGACGATCACTGTCAGTTCACGCACGCCGTCCTTGGCCTGCGAGGCGCCGCGAACGGCGATATCGACCACAAGCGGGGCGCGGTGATAGAGAAGATCCTTGTTCGGGCCGTCGCCTGCGTCAGGAAGTCCCGGTGCCTTCACCTGGTACTGCTCGACGCCTTTGACCTCGATTGTTGGCCGATACAGCACGCCAACGTTGATGCCGCGTCCGTCGATGCTGGGCTTCAGGATGGCCTGGTATCCGAACTGAGCCAACTCGGGGCGCGCAGCAAGGTCCTTGAGCGCGCGCTCATTCTCGACCTCTTCGAACGCAATCATGTCGGGACCAGCGAGCACGTCGCGAATCGCGAGTGACAACTTCGACAGCTTGGTGTCGTACTGCTGCTGCGTCAGTACGGTGTCTTCGGTATCGGGATTGTCAACCGTGTCAAACAGGTTGTATGCGTTCATCGAGGCGATGCGTACGTTCGCGCCATCCGCCCCGTTGACTGCGTTCCCGCCACCGGTGCCCCCACCGTTGCCCAGGTACCTGCGAAACGGCACCGCCGGCGCCGCCACTCCCACACCCATCAGCATGATCGTCTCCTACGATTATGGGATCAGCAGGCACTTAGGACCGCCACTTTACCCAGTGTCACAGAGAACGTGGACCCCACCCCGGGGACCTCGTGTGCCGGAATACTACCAGCCGGGCACCGAGTCAGGTCAACGCTCTCAGTCGAAACCACGTCGTTTTGCTTACCAGAATGCGGCTGATCCGAAACCAGTATGAGCACTCCTCCGCCAAACTGGGCCTGAACCGGCCGTATAGCGACGAGCGCCGTGGGAACATGCACGCTCCATGCCCGCTGACCCACCGCTCTGGATTCCCACATACCACCGCGCAGACGGTGGATCACGCGCACACGCCCGTGTGAGTGCGGTGCTCTGGAATGTCCGCAGCCTGCACAACGTCGGGGCCGTCTTCCGTACCGCGGACGGAGCCGGTTGCACCGATGTCGTGCTCGCGGGCTACACCGGCACTCCCCCCGATGCGCGAATCGCCAAGGTTGCGCTGGGATCGGAACGCATGATCCCCTGGCGTCACGTGCCGGATATCGACCAGCTGGTCCGTGATCTGTCTGACGCCTGGGTTGTTGTTCTGGAACAGCATTCCAGGTCGACGACGATCGATCGGCTGACACTGCCCGCCGCTCCGGCCGAGTCAGCGACCGGAGACGCCACGGCCCGACGTGTCGCACTCGTCGCGTGCGAGGAACTGTTTGGCGCGCCTGCCCAGCTGATCGACCGCGCCGATGCAATCCTCGAGCTCCCGATGCGCGGCGGGAAGCAGAGTCTCAACGTGTCGGTGGCATTCGGCATTGCCGCATACGGACTCGTGGACCGACTGTGCTCGTCGCGCGGTCACGACATCCACGACGATCGGGCGTCTGCATGGACCCCGCGTGAACGCGGACCAGACACCCGGATTCCCGACTATCAGCCGGCCACGTCCAGCCGCCCGGCCGACGCTGGAGCCAGTTCGATGCGCGGTGGCGGAAAGCTTCCAGCAGCCAACCGCATCTCCAGTGCGCCGTCGGCCACGTCAAGGTCAATGCTGCAGTAGGCGCCCAGTTCGTGCGCGCGTGTGATGCCGTCGTCCACCGTCAACGTGCCACGTGCGCGCCCATCGTGGTCCGGCCAGGCCCAGGCGTTGAGCTGTGGTGGAGGCCAGTGGAATGCGCGCCGCTCAAGTGGGGCACTGTCGACTGCGACAACTGTTCCGTCGGGGACGAATACCGGGATCGTTCCGAGCGGCGCGTCGACAACATGCTCCTGACCTCCGCCGAATCGCCGGCCTGTCCAGATGCAATTCCACTGTCCCTCGGGCAGGTAGACGACGCGCTGCACGGCGCCTTCGTGCAGCACCGGTGCGACGAGGAGCGGACCGAACATCCACTGGTCGTCGCTCGTTGCGGCCTGTTCATCATCCGGATAGTCCCACAGCAATGGGCGCATCAGAGGTGACCCGTCCCGGCACGACTCGCGCGTCCAGCTGACAATCGAGGGCAGGAGCTGCGCACGCAGAATCAGCGTTGCCCGCATATCTTCCAGTGGCCCGTCGCCCTGCGACCATGGCTCGCGCTCGCGCATGCACCCGTGTGGACGCATGACCGGCATGAATGCTCCTGCCTGCATCCAGCGCGTGAACAGTTCCGGCCCCGGATCGCCATGGAACCCACCCAGGTCGCATCCCCACAGTGGCATCCCGCACAGGCCGGCGGACAAGCCCAGATGAATCTGTCGTCGAAAGTCGTCCCACGTTGCTCCAACGTCGCCGGACCAGGGTGACGCCCCGTAGCGCTGACTTCCGGCCGTTGCCGCACGGCTCAGGACAAATGGTCGGCGGTCCGTCGTGCGCTTGTCCCTGCGCATGAATGCGCGTTGCTGTGCGATTGCGTATGTATTCCGCCAGGCATCACCAGTGCGGCGAGGTTCGCCAGCGGGCCAGTCACAGCCGTCAAGGATGAAGTTTT
>CAYNNW010000351.1:0-2923 GCA_964398435.1 uncultured Gaiellales bacterium
ACCGCCAGAATGTGATAGCTGTCAGCCAGCGGCGCAAGCACCACCGAGCCTGGCGAAAGGCCCGCGAGGTACGTGCTGACTGACACACCGAGATAGCTGCCCAGATCGTCACTTGCTGCACCGGATGCCGCGCGCCCTCGAATCTGCCCCGCCATATTGTCAACACCGAATACCAGCGTCGGAAGCAGCAGGATCGACAGGCAGGCCAGAAGGACGCCGCCCGCAACGTTGTGCGACCGGTCGTCAGCGCCGTTCTCATCGAGTGGTCGCTGGCGTCGTGCCGCCTGGGCAGCCGTCATCGCGACAGTCAGAACTGCTGCTCCGACAACCGCCTGGTCCCAGCGGTCAGGAATTCGGTCGGTCACGATTGGAACGGTGGCGCCAGCGATGAAAAGGGCGGTGAGCATCGCAGCACCGGCCACCCGCACACCGGACCAGCGGCACGATGCAACCAGAGTTGCGCCCGCTGCGATGGTCAGCGGAACCTGGATCATGATTCCGGCGCGCATCGCCTGCGAGATGCTGATGGCGTTGCTGAGCGTCATGAACAGCGGGGGAATCTGTGTCAGTGCAACTGCCGTCAGAAAAGATCCGCATGCCAGAGCAGTTGCCGAGTTGCGGGGTCTGAACCATGCTAGTGCCGGTAGCACTGCCACTGCAGTCGCTGCCATCACGCCATCACCGAACAGAACTCCCGCGTGAAGGTGAAAAGCGTCTGTCGTTCCGTCGAGGAACCGTGGATACCGTTTCAAAGAGCGGGCGGCGATCGTTGACACCTCGCCAACACCACCGATTCGAGAGGCAAGTGGTGCCACAACCGCGATGGCACAGGCGGACACCGCGGTCGTCAACGCAGCTGGCCAGATCCACACTCGTGCAGCTGCCCGCCGCGAATTCGTGGCTGGCGCAAGTACTGACCAGGTGATCCAGCCAAATCCAATCGCCAGCAACCAGACCAGGTAGCTCGGGTGAAGCACCGCAATCGCAAGCACCGCGCAGACCAGGCGGGCGACGTCGTTGCGCGCGGGCCCGCTACGTCGAACCTGCTCTGCCGAGGCCAGGGCCAGGGGCAGGGCGACAAGCGCCACCAGTCCATGTGGATAGAACGGCGGCGGGAAGAATCCCTCTGCGTTGGGAAGGAATCGCATCGCCACCACCGCCAGCGCCGCGGCCGCGGCCGCCAGTCGCCCCCCGAGCATGGTTGCTGCCAGCCCGGCGGCCGCGCACGCGCCAAGTGCAAGCAGGATCGCGGGCAGTACCAGCATCGCTGATGCCGGATCGCTTCCGGCAAGCGCTGCAGTGGCTGCAATCAGTGCCTGCCCGACGGGGATCAGATAGCCGGGATTCGCCCCGCCGTCGCGAAACATCAGCGTGTTGTTGAATCCGGGGTCTGGCAGCTGTTGCAGCTTCAGCGCCTGTCCGGCGTGGTAGATCGCATCGCTTCGCAGCGTTCCGCCGACGGCAACCGCAAGTATGAGCCCGAGCGCAATCACGGCCAGCACGATTCGCGGCATCCTGCCGACATCCTCGCCTGCACGCGTCTGATCGACTGTGGAGTCCGATGTCGCGGTGCGTCGCCACGATCGACGGCGCACCGCCGCGATGGTCCCGCCAGCAACCGTCAGCGCAGCGAGTGCAACCAGAAACCAGCGGAAACCGATGGGGGCCGCCAATACCCCGGCCAACAGGGGGGTGGCGGCAACGACCGTCACGCACATCGCTGTTGGTATGCCAAGCAGCCATCGGTCCTCCTTCCAGAATCCTCTCGATTCCGGGGTGGCAGCTGCGGCCATCAGTGCGAGTCCGGGTGCCAGAAGCACCACACTTCCAGTGGCCAACATCAGGGCCTGTCGCAGCACGGCGTCCATCATGGGCGGGCGAGTCCCGCGTTGCACGGGACAGGGCCCAGTAGTATAGCCCCGTTGACTAGTCGTTCCCGAGGAGTCGGAAGCCCGTGTATCGCGGCAAGAGCATTGCGGTGGTCGTACCGTGTTTCAAGGAAGAGACGCAGATCGCCACGGTCATCGAAACGATGCCCGACATCATCGATCGCATTGTGATCATCGATGATGCGTCGCCTGATTCGACTGCAGAGGTCGTGCGCGGCCTGCAGAAGGACCACGAGCGCGTCGAACTGATCGTGCATCCCAAGAATGCCGGAGTCGGAGCGGCAATCGTTACCGGCTATCAGCGAGCCATCGAGGCTGGCGACGACGTGGCGGTCGTGATGGCCGGCGATGGTCAGATGCCGCCAGACGAGCTGCCCGGCCTGCTTGACCCGGTGGTGGACGATGCATGCGACTATTCAAAGGCCAATCGCCTTGCCTCAGGAGAGGCCTGGAACCAGATCCCGCGCAAGCGCTACCTCGGCAATGCAGCGCTCAGTTTCCTGACAAAGGTTGCCTCGGGCTACTACCACATTGCCGATTCACAGACGGGGTACACGGCGATTACCACTGATGCGCTCAAGCAGCTCGATCTTGATGCCATGTATCCGCGATATGGGTACCCTAATGACATGCTCGTTCGGCTGAACGCGGCCCGAATGCGCGTCATGGATGTTCCGTCGCGGCCGGTGTACAACGTCGGCGAGCAGTCCAAGCTGAAGATCCGGCGAGTTCTGTTCACCATGTCGTGGCTGCTCTACAAGCGATTCTGGTGGCGAATGGGCACGCTCTACGTGGTGCGCGACTTCCACCCGCTGGTCATCTTCTACACACTTGGCAGTGTGCTGCTGTCGATCGGAACGCTGGCCGGGTTCGGGCTCTTCGTGCGCTTTCTGCAGGGACACGAGATTACAGCCGGTACTGCCGTGCTTGTCTCGCTGTTGATCCAGACGGGTCTGCTCATGTCACTGTTTGGAATGTTGTTCGACTACGAGCACAATCGTCGGCTGACACCGGGCGCGCGCTGATCCGTGTAT
>CAYNNW010000352.1:0-2923 GCA_964398435.1 uncultured Gaiellales bacterium
CGTCAAGCCTGCCGAGGGGGAGCAGCCCAAGTGGGTCATCCTCGCAACTGATCCAGCGATGAAAAACACTGTGCGGTACTGCCGACAGTGGACGGCCGTCGTAACCCAGGACGGCTACGACTGGGGATGCGAGTCATGGGCAACCGGCACCGACGCAATGGGGCAGGACACCATCGTCGGACTCGACGACGACAAGACGTACTACTGGCAGGTGACTGTTGTCGGCACTGACGGCAAGGATTTCACCACGGCGATCCGGTCCTTCACGGTCGACCCGCAGCCGAAAGATGAAGACGTCGGTGCAATCAGTGACCGCGTCACATCGGAGGCGATCGGTGATGGCTCGTCGCTGAATACTGGTGCGGCGGCCTTCGTCAACAGCGGTCTGCGAGTTACCGGCATCTCGACGCAGCGGGTCAGCAGCCGCCGCTTCCGGGTGTTCGTCCGGTATCAGGGCAGCGCGGATCTCAGCAAGAGCACGGTGACGGTCACCACACGCGGGGCGCGACGTGTGCTCCGGCTGCGACGGGCAGGCAATGGCATTGCGGTCGCAAGCTTCAAACAGACGCGGCGCGAACGGCGTTCAAAGCGGCGGATCTACCGCATCCAGGGTGGACTCCACGCAGTGAAGAACCATGCGACGGTAACAACACCGCTTCGGATCATGGTTGTACGGCGACGTGGATCGGGCAAGACAACCGTCACCGTCCGCCCCGGCACCTGAGCTCGGAGTGCATTGGACACGCCGGTTGGGGGCTCGTGGTGGCGCCGTCATTGCCCGTACAGCGGTCCTGCTGTCGGCCACGGTCGCTGCCGGTTGCGGTTCCGACTCGCAGCACTCCACAACGGCGTCGTCCTCAGCTTCACCGGCACGCACGGTCGCGCAACCTCAGCTCAGTCGCCCCCAGGCGGAGCGCGCCGCGGGAGCGCCGGTTCCGCGGGCCGACGCGCGGCGCTCACTTGCTCGCGCGGTGGCACACGCCGGTCGCACGTCTCATCGATTCTCCAGCCAGCTGCACATGGAACAGGCAGCCGCTGGCAACGGCCGTTCGATGATGCCAACCGCCGTTGATGTTTCCCTCGTTGGCACTTCAAGCCCGAAAGTTAGTCGGGCGCGCGCGCGAGGGCTCCTGGGCATCGTGCCGATCAACGGCGACGTCAGTGTGTCCAATGATCGGATCATCATCGATGGACAGCCCGCCGTTTCAGCCGCCGGGATCACGCTCGACGCGGGGCGTGAACTGTTGGCTCACTCAGCAATGGTGAACGTCCGACGGGCGGTTCGTCGCAGTGATGGATCGATTGCGGTCGATTTCGTCATCGACATGGATTCCCTTCGAGATCGACTACGCCAGGAACGGCAGGGTCCCGTTGCTGCCGTCCTCGGGTCGTTGACGACGCTCAGCGGCAGCGCGACCCTCCGCCACGGCCAGCTGGCGGCCGTCGACGTTCAGCTCAGGGCGGTTGCACGCGACGGCGGTGGTGTTAGCTCAGGATGGCTACGAGAGCGACACGACACGGTTGCCCGGCGATGACGCGGCCGTGCAGGTGGCCGCTTGCGTCGGTTTCCGTTTGCACAACTTGGGATACACACCGTGAATGACAGCGGCAGCGGGCGTCCTCGAAGACGTGGAAATCACTCATGCATATGGGAGCACTGCTCCATATACGATCGGGATCGAGGAGGAATTCCAACTCGTCCATCCCGACACGGGCGACCTGGTGTCGAGAATCGACGCGATTCTGGAGCAGATCAGCGAGGACGATGCCCGCAACATCAAGCCTGAGCTGATGCAGTCCGTGATTGAGGTTGCGACGCCGGTCTGTGGCTCGTTGCCCGAGGCACGCACGGAGCTGGGGCAGCTTCGCAGGCGCGTGATCGATCTCGCATCCGACAACGGCTGCCGTGTGGCATCGGCCGGCACGCATCCATTTGCGCGATACGAGTTCCAGAAGATCACCGAGCAGCAGCGGTACACGGACATCATTTCCCGCCTGAAGTGGATCGCTCGCCGTGAGCTGATATTCGGGTTGCACGTCCACGTCGGTATGGACAGTCCCGAGCGGGCAACGGCAGTGTTCAATGCGATCAGGTCGTACCTTCCTGAGCTGCTGGCGCTCTCGGCCAACTCGCCGTTCTGGCAGGGGAGCCATACCGGGCTGATGTCGAGCAGGATCAAGGTATTCGACGCGTTTCCCCGGAGCGGAATCCCTCCCAGGTTCGAGCGGTGGGAGGACTGGTCGTCGCTGATGCAGCGCGCGATGAAGAGCGGTGCGATCGATGACTGCACGTACATCTGGTGGGACGTCCGCATGCACCCGGGCTATGGAACGATCGAGATCAGGATCTGCGATGCGCAGACCCGGCTCGATGACTCCCTGGCGCTTGCCGCGCTGATCCAGTCAACGTGTGCGTGGCTGGGTGATGCATGGGAACGCGGGACGCTTCCCGACCCTGTCCCGGAGATGTTGATCAACGAGAACAAGTGGAGCGCTGCGCGGTACGGGCTCGATGGGCAGTTCATTGATTTTTCGAGCGACTCACGGATTTCGACCCGCGATGCAGTTCTGTCGCTGATCGACAAGGTCACACCGTTCGCACACGAACTGGGTGCAGCAGCCGACCTCGCTGGTCTGGATTCGCTTCTGGACGCCAACGGGGCGAGTCGTCAATTGTCCCGATACCGAGAGAGCGACAGCCTCGCAGCGGTCGCACACATGCTCGAGCGGGACACCCGAATCGGGATTCCTGGTTGAGCGCCGGCCGCGTCGAGCTCCCTGATGCCGGGGCTGACGTCGTTGCGCTCGCCGAGCGCCTGATTCGTTTTGACAGCTCCTCCGACGAAGGAATCCGGGCGTGCGTCGGATACCTCCAGGGGTGGTTGGCCGCAAAACTAACATGGTTGGCAGGGTGCCAGTCGCG
>CAYNNW010000353.1:0-2895 GCA_964398435.1 uncultured Gaiellales bacterium
GAGGTTCGACTCCTACCAGGGGTACTGTGGGCCGCCTGGTGTGGCCCTCCGAGGTACGGTGTGCGGCGTGACCTGCGGCACCCAGGCGGTCCAGCGCTATAGTGAGACGTGCACGTGCGTGTGCGTGAGTAGCGTCAACGCGTACGTCCAGCCACCACCATGGACCCCGACTCCAGACACGATCAGCCACCATGTCGCTCATCCCGCGCATCCGACGTGGCCCTCGCGGCCCGAAGTTGCCCGCGCTCGCACTCGATCGCGAGCCGCGTATCGATGCCATCGATGACCCACGGCTGACCTGGTACAACATCGACGAACCAACGCCGGCTGCGATGGCGCAGCTGACCGAACGGTTCCAGTTCCACGAGTTGGACATCGAGGATGTGCTGTCGCGTCGCCAGCGCCCAAAGGTCGACGAGTACCCTGACTACCTGTTCGTCGTACTGCACTTTCCGCGCTACGACAAGACCGTCGGTCGCCTGAACACAGCCGAACTCGATCTGTTCATTGGGCCCGGATTCTTCGTGACCTGCCCCAACGCGCCGCTTCGCCCGCTGTCGCGGATCTTCAAGCGCTGCCAGACCGATGACGAGTATCGCGAGGAGCTGTTCGCCAAAGGGGCGGGCTACGTGCTCTATCGAGTGCTCGACGAGATGTTCGACTACTGCTTCCCGATTCTCGACAAGATCGGGCACAAGCTGGACGAGATCGAGGACGCGATCTTCGAGGGACGCTCCCGCGAAATGGTTCGCGTTGTCTCGAACGTCAAGCAGGAGATCATTGCCTTTCGCAAGATCATCAAGCCGGAACTGACGACCCTGCGCGTGCTCGAGATGAAGACCAGCACGCGATATCTGCCCGCATCACTCGAGGTCTACTTCGACGACATCATCGACGCCGGCCAGCGGATCTGGGACATCCTCGAGAACTATCGTGAGATCGCCGAGGCGCTGGAAGACACGAACGAGACCCTGATCCAGCATCGCCTGAACGACATCCTGCTGGTGCTGACCATTCTCAGCGTCACCATCATGCCAATGACACTGCTGACGGGCATCTACGGCATGAACCTGAAGCATCTGCCGTTTGCCGACTCGCAGCACGCATTCCTGATCGTCATGGGCATCATGGCCTCGATCGGCTGCGGATTCGTGGCGTTTTTCCGCTGGCGGCGCTGGTTCTAGCTGGCTACTTGACCGTGCAGTGCCAACGGCCTGCATCCATGACGAACGGCGTGAACCGGTTGGTCGTGAAGTTGAACGTGCCGGTACGCCACTTCGTCGTCGTCAGCGTTCCTGAGCTGCCGCTGCAGGTGTAGAGGCGGTTGGACTGCTGCGTGGCAAAACAGTACACGCCGGCCGGCGATGAGAACAGGTATCCGTACGCGCCCTTGCTGTGGAACAGGCAGTACGTTCGATAGGAGTACTGGGGGTCGGTGGAGCCCTGGCGGTATCCCAGATACGTGGATTGTGCGGGTGCGAACCCGCCACTGTCGTCGCCGGGGCTGGCCGTCGCTGACGGTGGGGCAATCGCGGCCGCGATCACAGTAAGCATCAATGCAATTGCCGTGGCAGTACGTGTCGTGCGCCTTGCGCGCGTCTGAATAATGGGCATGTCTGTACTCCTCGTCCGATGGTGTCCCTGATGCCATCATCTGGGCGACTCGGCTCGTCGTCTGTCCGCTGCAGAACGTTCATCGCCGCTATTGCCGGTGACGGCGACGCTCAAGTTCCTCGATCACACGGCCGAAACAGGTAGCGAACCTGTACGCCCACACCAGGAGCACGCCAGACTGTGTTGCCGAGCGCACGCGCAGTACTACCGTCCAGCCCGGGACCATTTGACGGGCCACTGATCCACGGGATCGTGTGGACGGGCGCAGCCGTGGTGCTGCTGCTCGCCCTTCACCGGCATGCCCGTTCGTACGGCGCCGACCTGATTTCCTTCCTGATCGATTTTCTTGCCGACACGTGGCGTATTGCGTTCCTGGGCGCGGCCTGGGCAGCGCTGTTTGTGGGCGTGCGCATGCTCGATATCCAGGGGCGGTCATTCGCACATGCGGGATTCCTGGTGATGGGATTCGCCTCGGCTGCCCTGTTCGGGCTGTTTCTGCTCCGCCAGTTCACCGCCCCTCCGTGGTGGAGGCTCAATGCCTGGTCGCCGGGCGGTGAGCGCTCGGCATACCGCGGTACCGTGCTCGATGTCGTCCGCTGGATCGGTCGCGATGCGTATCACGCGGTGCGGGATATGGGTCCGGCCGATCGTGCCATCGTCGGAGTTGGCGTGCCGCTGCTGCTCTTTGATATCGGCAGGGTGACGGGGCCCGATCGGCTGTTGACCTACACGATGGGTCTGCTGCTGATGATGTACGTCGGGCTTGGAATCGCACTGATCGCCGCCAACCGGATACCGCGCGTGCTGATGAACCGGCTGCGAGAGCTGCGCGAAGTCACACACAGCATCGCCTCAGGGGATCTGAATGCACGCGTCGAGGACACTGATGCGGGTGGATACGACGAGCTGGCGGAGCTGCTGCGCGACATCAACACAATGGCAGCATCACTGCAGGGCCGCGAACACGAAAACCACCAGCTTCACCTGCAGATCAACCAGGCACTGCTCGCCGAGCAGGAACGCGCAACTCGTGACCCGCTGACCGGCCTGCGCAACCACCGCTACTTCCAGGAAGCGCTGGCCGCCGAGATTCATCGGTGCCAGCGAACCGACGGGCACCTGTCCGTTGCCGTGATCGACCTGGACAACTTCAAGCAGGTCAACGACCGCTACGGTCACCAGGAGGGCGACGCGGTGCTCCTGCGCGTGACGCAGGCGCTGCAGCTCAACCTCCGTCCCTACGACCTTCCCTGCCGCCTTGGTGGTGAGGAGTTCGGCGTG
>CAYNNW010000354.1:0-2878 GCA_964398435.1 uncultured Gaiellales bacterium
CAGGACAGCGATAGTTCCGCCGCGAACTACGATTCATGGAAACATCGCCACAGCCTGGAGTGGAGCGTCGACCGCTTCAATTCGGGCCCACGTTCAGTCAGGCGTTCTCACTCGCCTGGGAAGCGCTCAAGCGCGCCTGGCTTCCGCTGGTTGCCGGAGCGCTGGTCTCGGGACTGTCGATGGTTGTCGCTGCAGTCCTGATTGGCAAGTCACTGCCGGGAATCGATTGGATGGCAACTATGGGGCCGGGCGCTGATCCTGACGACCAGGCGCACGCATTTGACAATGCGGGGCGTGGGTTCGTCCCTGGAATGATGGTTGCTGCATGCGGGCTGTACGTCATTGGAGCGATGGTGTCCATGGTGCTGATTGCTGTTGGAAGCACGAATGCTGCGTGGCGATCATTGGGCGTGATATCAACGGCGTCGCGGGCACGGCAGGCCGCCCAATTTCTGCTGCTTGCTGTGGTGCTGGGTGTTGCGTCTTTCGTCATCGTTGGGGCAGCAGTCGGAGGTTTCACCGCACTGGTCGGGGCACTGGTTGCAGCATCAAATTCCGATCCGCTCGTCATCGGTGTGATCATTTTGATCGGCATGGGAGCGGGCCTGGTCCTGTTCGTATGCCTGTTCCTGCTCTGGGCCCGACTCATATGTACATTTGCGCTCGTGTCACGCGACGGCATGGGACCGTTTCAGGCGATTCGCGAGTCGTTCGCAATTACGGCCGGTTCGACATGGAAGATCGCGGTACTGACATTTGTCGTGTCACTTGCAGCCAGTATTCCAGTGAGCATCGTTAACCAGATCGTCATCACCGTTCTGTCGGCGACGCTCGGCGGCCCAGGCTATGTTGCGGGGTTGGGCCTCAACGGCGTGTTGTCGGCGGTGACGGCCGTTGCAATGTACTGCCTGTCGGTCGCCGTGGTGGCACAGATTCGGGGAATTGGCGAGGCGCGTCCACCAATTGTGCAGACTTCGGGCGTCTGACCGACAACACCCCGTTCGGTTGGTGGCGACCACAGACTCATGCGTGTAGTGCATGCGTGTAGGCCTAATGCGTATTGGAACTGCATGACATCTGGCGCTATCGTGCCGGCGACAGGACACACCTCAAGGAATGGAATCCCGATGATGACACCTGTACGGGCGGCATCACAGCCACCCTCACCAACACTTCCACGCATGACCGGGCTGTCGGCGCGGATCGCGGTGGCTGATCTGTTTTCGGATCGGACCCACGTGATCGAGTTGCGTGACGCGGGCGGCAGAGTGCTTGGCGCGCGTGACAACTATCAGTCGATCCGCGACGCCATGACCGCGGCCCGATCGGTCCACGCCGCACTCGGCCTGCCGATTGCAGTGGTGCAGAGCTACTACAGTCCGGACGGTCGAGGCCAGGGGAATCCGAGGGGGATCTTCCTTGCGCCGCTGTTGCCCGTTGCCGGGGGCGAGGTTGATCGCGATTCGCTTGGCGCTCGTAACGCGCTGTTGTGGAAGGGAGCGATCCGAACGGGCGACGTGGTTACTGCTGGAAGTGCGCTGGCTGACTCGCGGACCGGGATTCTGGGAGTCAGTGTCCAGGATGAGGAGGTTCCCGCCTTCGGCAAGCAGGTCAACGCGATCCAGGCCATCGTTCTTCCAGGCCGCGAGCTGACTCGATCTGGTCACGTTCGTTGGGCGACGTCGGTTGAGCCGCTAGGTATCTGACGCGCAGAATGCCCGGACTGCCGTAGCCAGCGAATCAATCTGGCGGTCCAGATCATCCGAGCTGACAACGGGTCGCACAACATAGGCGCGGCGTTCCCAGCGTCGTTGAATTGACCTGCTGTCATGCTCGACAAGCCGATTGCGCGCATGGACGCGACGGTTGTGGTGTTCCGCCACAAAGCTCGGCAACACAATCGCGCACTCACCCTGACGTGCCATCTCAAGACGCGCCTCCAGGGACGATGTTGAGAAGATGACAGTTCGCACCGGACCGTCGACGGGCCACCCATCCAGCGGGCCATAGCTGCCGGCTGCGCCCTTCACCGGGTGTGACGCAACAGCGTACGGGAGATCGCTCGCGTCGGTTCCTGTGAACGCTCCCGCCCGAGTGAAGATACCCATGCGAACGCGCGCCACTTCGACATGCTGCACGTCGGCAGTTGGAACGGGAAGAAATGTGATGCCAGCGTCCGACAGCCGAGTCGCAACGGCCGACTCAACTTCTCCCGGCCATCGCTCGCGGAGTGACAATGGAACATTCGGCAGATACTGGCGTTTGACCAGCGCCGCGAACCACGTTGCAAAGACGTCGTGTGCTGCAATGCAGAAGAGGGGTATCCGCTCGCGGCGATCGCGAAGGGCGGCGCCGAGTGCGGCGTGTTCGCCAACGACAAACGCCGCCCGTTCAGCAAGCCAGTGTCCGTCAGCGGTCAGTTCGACCCCGCGACCGGCGGGCTGAATCAGTGCGAGGTCGAGCTCCTGCTCCAGGCGGGCAATTGCCTTGGACACAGCTCCCGGGGAGACGTGCAGTGCCGCGGCGGCTCCCCGGACAGAGCCTGTGCGGGCAAGCGTGACCAGGTAACGAAGTCGATCGAAGTCCATTGGTAAACAATAGCGAATGATTGTTTACTTGTGGCCCTGGACTTGGCTTGGCGGCTCAAGTGCTGCTGTAGGGTCATTCGGTGAAGAGTGGAACACAGATGACGCAGCGCCCCGGCGTGGCAGACGTTGCAACCACCGTCACCCACGGCCTGGCCGTGCAGCAGTGGCTGGATATCGATGCGCGAACCATGCACCGTCGCGTGCGCCGCATTGTCGCGCCGATTGCATATCTGATCTGGCGGCTGCGGTTCGTTGGTGTCGACAACCTGCAGATGAGCGGCGCGGTGATG
>CAYNNW010000355.1:0-2877 GCA_964398435.1 uncultured Gaiellales bacterium
TGAGAGTGACTTCGCCGGGCGGAGGGGTGGGGATGAGTTCGTTCTCGTCCTCGTGGAGTCCAGTCAGCTTGCGGCACACCTGCTGATTGACCGCCTTCGCGGAAAGCTCGCGGAACTTGTTGCGTCCGGTGACGTTGCCGGCGCACCGTCACTGTCGGCAGGCTGTGCCGGATTCCCCGACGACGCTGATACGTCACAGGACCTTCTGGTCGTTGCCGACCGTCGCCTGTATGACGACAAGCGACATCGCAAGACCAGTCAGTAACCGTCGCGGGTGCCGGTCATGCTGAGACCGATGCGTGCCGGGCCTCATCCAGTGCCGAGCGCAGGTCGTCCGGCAAGGCCGCGTGAACCTCAACTGTCTCGCCGGTCTCAGGATGTGGAAACGACAGGTGGGCCGAGTGCAGGAATTGGCGTGTCAATCCGAATGCAGGTCCGTGTCCATACGTGGAATCACCGATCACCGGATGTCCAATCGCCTGCATGTGAACACGGATCTGGTGTGTGCGCCCGGTTTCGAGCCGCACCTTGAGCAGCGTCGTTGTCGGCAACACGTCGCTGACGACGAAGTGCGTAATGGCGTCCTGTGGGTGGTCAGTGTCGAGCGACCTGCGTGTCGCATCGCGGACATCACGACCGATGGGAGCTTCGATGCGACCGGCACGACTTGGCGTATGCCCTTCAACGAGCGTGATGTACTCGCGTCGAACCAGTCGCTGCTGGATGGACTGCTGCAGTGTCCGGAGTGCGGTTGGGGTGCGTGCAAGCATCATCAGGCCCGAGGTGTCCCGGTCGAGCCGATGGACGACGCCTGGTCGATGCACCAGCGGGTCCTCGTCTTCGGCCAATGACATTCCCGCGGCCTCGACGAGGTCGACAAGGGTCCGCTCCCGCAGCCCCGGAGCCGGGTGCACGACCAGGCCGGCCGGCTTGTCGACAACCAGAACATGTTCGTCCTGCCAGACGATCGCGACTGCAACGTCGTCACCGACCGGCAGCAGCGGCGCCGGTCCGCGCCCGCCGGGCAGGTCGACCTCGATCACATCACCGGCGGTCACCCGCAAACTCTTGGCAGCGAGGCGACCGTTGACGGTAACGCGACCGTCCCGGACCAGGCGTTCGCCGGCCGAGCGCGATCCGACCTCGATCAGATCGCCAATGAGACTGTCGAGCCTGCGGCCCGCATCCTCGCGATCAACCGTCAGCTTCATCGGCCTCAACTTCCCGTCCGACGTGTCGCCATTGGTCGATGAGAATGAGGGCCACGCCAACGGTGACGCCGATGTCTGCAACGTTGAAAGCCGGCCAGTGAGGAACCCGAATGAAGTCGGTGACGTGCTCGAGGCGCGCACGATCAATCAGATTGCCAACCGCGCCACCACCAACGAGACCGATGCCCGCGACGACGAGCGGCCGATGTTCTGGCAGTCGTGCCAGGAGTGCAAAGACCACGAATGCTCCCAGTACCAGCAACAGAACGAGCATGCGGCCCGCGCCTGACAGCAGCCCGAACGCGACACCCGTGTTGTGAACGTGCACGAAATCGAGTGGGCCGATGACATCACTGACGTCGCCCGGCCTGATCGAGGATCGAATCATCGACTTTGTCAGTTGGTCGATGACAACGACCACAACCGACACAGCTGCAACCAGTGACGCCGTTCGCACACTGCCCCGTCGGGGCCCGGACGGCCGCGGTGATGGATGCCCAGCAGGATCGCTCATTGCACTGAATCATCAAGCATTCGCGACACCGCGTCGAGTTCGATGCCCCGAATCTCAATCACCTTGTCTCGACCGCTTCCTCCGGCAATGACAGTCACGTCCGACGAACGAACACCGACGATAGAGGCGACCACCGAGCACATTTCGTCGTTGGCCCGGCCTCGTTCAGGCGCTGCTCGAACTCGAATCTTCCAGCCGTCGCCGTACCGCCCGACAACGCCTGCACTCCTGCTGCCGGGTACCGCGCGAACCGTAATCCGTGCGCATACGGATTCAGCGATCAGCTGATGCCCCGTCTGTGCGCGGCGGCGGAGCGAGCACAGTTGTTGCAGCTGCAGCGTCCTCATGCGCAGATGCGGTCGCAGCGCGTCGCTGCGGCGTGAATCGTCCGGTATCGGTTGTGCTGGACCGTCGAGTCGCCTCGCGTCGTTCTTCACGCGCCGCCGCACGTGCCTGTGCAGCGGTGCTCTCGGCAGCAGCTTCTGCCGCAGCGGCAGCACGCGCAGCCGGCTGCTGCCCGGTTCGTTCAGCCGCCGGAGTTGTCGAGACCGACGTCACGATTGCCCGGAGCCGTGTTGCCGACTCGATGGATGCCTGCTCGGTGTCATCCAGCTGCGAGAGCACTGCCTCTGCAAGCGTGCGCATGCGGGCTCGTGCTTCCATCTCGGCCGACTGCAGAATTCGCGCGGTCTTCTCGAGGCGCTGCTTCTCGTCGTGCGCATTGTGCACGACTTCGCGCGCCTTCTGACCGGCCTCACGCAGCACCAGCTCTGACTCCCGTCGAGCCTGCTCCTGTGCACGCTCAGCGCTGTCCTGGGCAAGCAGCAGGGTGTTCTTCAGCTGATCCTCGACTGTCGAGTACCGCGTAACGCGCTCGGACAACCGCTCGACCTGCTCGCGAAGGTCTGTGCGCTCCTGCCACAGACCAACCAGCGTTCCACGAATCTCGTCAAGGAACTTGTCGACCTCTGTACGTCGGTAGCCGAACAGTCGTCGTCCGAACTCGCGGCGCTCGACTTCAAATGGTGACAGTGTCATGTGCGGTTCCTTCCCTCAGGGAGTATGCGGTTGTTCATGGATCAGAATCCTCGCGACAGGCTCACAACGAGTGCGTCCACCACGAACAGGACGAGTATTCCGACCAGCGAGCCG
>CAYNNW010000356.1:0-574 GCA_964398435.1 uncultured Gaiellales bacterium
AAGGTTGCCCTCCTGGACGAGGTCGAGCAACGTCAGCCCGCGATTGCCGTACCGCTTGGCAATCGAGACGACAAGTCGAAGGTTCGCCTCGACAAGGGCGCGCTTCGCAGCCATGTCTCCGCGCTCGATCCGCTTGGCCAGTGAGACTTCCTGCTCGGATGTCAGCAGCGAGATTCGCCCGATCTCCTGCAGGTACATCCTCACGGGATCGGCTGATGGGCCGGCGTTCTCGTCGTAATCCAGGTCGAGCTCCGCCTCGGCTTGCTCGTCCTTGCTCGACTTTGCAGCCTTGGCGCGACGCTTGGGCCGCGACACTGGAACGGGGGCATCTGCTCCGGACGCGATCTCGGACGTCGCCTCGAGCACATCTGCCAATCCGTCCGGGAGCACATCTGCTGGCACGTCGATGACTGCGTCAGCTGGCTCGATCGCTGCGGCTTCTGGATCGGGCTCACCGGCCGGTACCGGCTGGGTCGATGAATCTGTCACGGCGTCCTACTCCTCTGTGGGCGAGTCCCGCAGCCTGGGATTGATGCGCCGGCGCAAGGCCAGCACTTCTCCCAGCTGCGCGAGC
>CAYNNW010000356.1:584-2863 GCA_964398435.1 uncultured Gaiellales bacterium
TTGAGCGCTACGGCCAGACTCTGGAGTCGTCGATCCTCGAGTGCGACAGCAAGATCGGTAAAGACCTCGGCTGCCCGTCCGGATCGGTCCAGGTGATGGGCCGATGACAATGCGGCAAGCTCGGCGACAAGGCCGACTCGTCCATCGTCAGAGTGAGTTGGATTTTTGTCAAGCAGATTAGTGATTCCTGCGCAAAGGTCAGTCCAGGCATCGCGATGGACGTCCAGTGCGAAATGTTCGGCGGTAATCGGCTGATCGAGCGATGCAATATGCGAGGCCAGCCCACCACCGTGCTCCGCCAGCCAGGATGCTGCCGCGAGAAACAGCCGCTCGTTGCGGAGCGCTGCCCCGCCAATACCGGATCGCCGCGTCCGAGCCTGAGCCTGCGCCCCCTGACTGGCACCTGCACGCGGCACGTCGGACTGAGGGCTCGGGGCTGCCCCGTCCAAGCGTGCCGGGTCCGTCGATGTCCCCCGTATCAGCTGCTCTGTCAGGTCGGCGTCAAGCCGAAGCGCCTGCGCCACACGCTGCGCCTGCTCCGAACGCTCGGGTGAGGCCGGCAAGCGGGTGAACAGCGCAATCGCATCACTGTATGCAGCCGAACGTCCCGGGCCGGAACCGAGATCGTGCTGCCCGAGCAGCACGGAGGTGCGGTACTGAAGAAATGGCTGGGCTTCGGCCACGAGCGCGTCGATCCGGTCGCGCCCGTCGGGGCCGGTGACAATATCGGCCGGGTCACCATCGACCAGCAGCGCCACCCGGACATCGAGGTCCAGCGCACGCGCCTGCTCCAATGCGCGAAGCGCAGCAGCCTGTCCTGCCGCGTCCGGGTCAAACATGAAGATTGCCCGCGGCGCCAGCCGCTTGAGCTCACGGGCCTGGTCCTCAGTCAGGCTCGTCCCCATCACCGCACAGCAGTTCGTCACGCCTGCCTGCCAACAGGCCATCACGTCCATGTAGCCCTCGACTACAACCGTCGCACCATGTTGTCGAGCCGCTTCGGCAAGACTGGGTGGCCGGAACAGCGAGGTCCGCTTGTGGAACAGTGGCCCGTCCGGCGAATTGATGTACTTGCCTCCGCGGTCCTCCTCGCGCAATTTACGACCGCCAAAGGCGATGACACGACCGCCACGATCGACTATGGGAATCATCAGGCGCCCCTGGAAGAAGTCGGAGCCACCCGACCGCATCAACCCTGCCTGCTGCAGCTCGGCGGCCGAATACCCCTTCGATCGGGCCTTGGCAACGAGCCCTCCGCTTGCAGGAGCCAGCCCCAGCCGGAATGCATCTCTGCACGCATCGGAAATATGACGATCACCGAGGTACGCGCGCACGGCAGCACCCTGGCGGGGATGCGCAAGTACCGCACTGAACCAGGAAGCAGCATCCTCGAGCAACGCATGCAGACGGCGCTTATCAACCCGTGGTGTGGACGAGCCACCCTGGCCGTCTGGACGGGGTTCGTACTCCAGCTCGACACGGTATCGCTCGGCAAGCAGCTCAACGGCTTCGATGAAATCCAGGCCGTGCTTGGCGCGCAGGAAGCCGATTGCATCGCCGCTCGCCTGACAGCCAAAGCAGAAATACAACCCCTTCTGGGGATTCACGAAAAAGCTGGGTGTTCGCTCGTCGTGGAACGGGCAGCGTCCCCGCCATTCGACACCGGCTCTCGTCAGTTGGGTGAATCCGCCGATGAGATCTACGAGATCAGAGCGCTGCAGGACCTGTTCGATGCTTGCCTGTTTGATCCGCCCACCGGCGGGTGCCTGTCCGGAACCCGTTCCCACGGAGGGAATGATACGCGGCTAGACAAGCAGCCCGACGTGGATCAGCGCTGGAATCCCCACTCGCGAGGCATGAATCGTTCCCGAAACACCCGCATGCAGTAGCGGTCCGTCATCCCTGCGATCCAGTCAGTGACTCGCTGCGGCAGGTCATCGCCACGTTCGACGGCACCGGGCAGGACGGGAATCTGATCCGGGTGTTCCAGGTACCAGTCAACCAGACGCGGCATCAGCTCCTCGACCCGCTCCTTGTCCTCATTGTTGCCCGCTGCCAGGTAGACCCGCTCGAACATGAAGGTTCTCAGTTCGAGCATCGCCTCACCCACCTCTGAGGACTGCGCGATGTCGCCGGCCTGTGAGCTTGTCTCAACGAGATCGTGGATCAGCCGATCGATGCGCTGGCTTCCGCTGTTACCAAGCAGCTCGATCGCCTCACGCGGAAGCTCATTCCGGTCGAGAATGCCGGCACGAACTGCGTCGTCAATGTCGTGGTTG
>CAYNNW010000357.1:0-1315 GCA_964398435.1 uncultured Gaiellales bacterium
ATCCCAACCTGCCCCGCCAGCGGTCACCTCGGAGGGGCCGTCGCTCCTGTCGCTGAACACAGCGTTCCAGGATTCCACTGCGGCCATCGAGCGGCATCGATCAACGAGTGGTGATGTTCGAAACAGGTCGACGAGCGAGTCGTGCGTTACGGCAAGGTCGATGCGAGCGCGACCGTAAAGACCTCGAAGATGTCGTATCGCCGGGAGCGCACGAATCATGTCGCCGACATCGTTGCCGCCGACTATCAGGACGGTGGCAACATCGTCCGGGAGCGGGCCCAAGCCAACTGCACCCACTGGTTGTGCGGGATCATCCACAGTAACAGCGTATCCGACAGCATCGGTGACGGCCGTCCCGGGTGGGCCGCCACACGGTCAATACGGGCCGCACGCCCAGCGCCTCGCCCCGGTGCGGTGTCCAGGGGGCCCATACTTGCAGTGCCTGGCCGATGTTGCGTTCGACCCCCCTCCGAACGCCCAGTCAGGTTGTGACGACACGGGTCACGCGCAGTGCGTGACTCCCACATGCGAAGGCCAGCTGAAGGATTCAGCCACCGCGGGCGGCAACCAACGGTGAACGGCACGGATGCCGATGGCCCTCGGTGCGGACGTCGTCTCTCCCCCTATGGTGGGAGCGGTTACCGTTCTGGTGACCGCTCCCACTCCCTCCTACAGTGGGAGTGCTCCTGCCCGCCATGTCCCTGGGGCGTATGTGTAACTTCCCCACGGCTGGACGTTCCAAAACGCACATGACCAGCGGGCAGGAGTACTCCATCCCCCTCTGCGCGTGGCTCGAGGCCGCGAAGACCCGTTGAGACTACGGGGGCCGCCGGATGCCGGTAGGCTCCGCCGGTTCACACGGAGGAGCATCATGAAGAGCAACGCCCCGCGACCCACAGCACTCACCGCACTGATCGCGTGCATGACCCTGATCATCGGAGGATGCGGTTCCTCATCAACGAAGAATGGGACGTCGACAACCCGCGGAAGCACGGACGGCAGCACGGCAACTGCGCCGAGCACGACTGAATCCGAGCCGACTCCTCCACGGGAATCACCGCCCGTGACCCCCGATGCCGGTCCGATGGGAAAGAACCCCTCGAATGCGCGCCTTGAGGAATTTGCCTCCGGCTTTGATTCGCCACTGTACGTTGCCTCGACATCGGCCGATCCGGACGGCGTCTACGTCGTTGAGAAAACAGGCAAGATCGTTCGACTTGATCGATCTGGATCGAACCGGTCGACCGTACTGGACGTGTCTTCAAAGGTCAGCTCAGGCTCAGAGCAGGGGCTGCTCTCCGTTGCGTTTCATCCC
>CAYNNW010000357.1:1325-2856 GCA_964398435.1 uncultured Gaiellales bacterium
AAGGCCAAATCGAACCACCGGTCATTTGTGAACTACACCGACCGGGATGGCACCACGCAGATCGTCGAGTATCGACTGCGCGGCAACACGTTTGACCCCGACTCTGCGAAGGTGCTGCTCTCAATCAAGCAGCCCTATGAGAATCACAACGGTGGTCAACTACAGTTCGGGCCTGACGGCATGTTGTGGATAGGAATGGGCGACGGCGGTGCCGGTGGAGATCCCGAAAACCGCGCTCAGAATCCCGACGAACTGCTGGGCAAGCTGCTGCGCATTGACGTCGACAACCGCGACGGAGATACGAAGTACGGTATCCCGAGCGGCAATCCATTTGCCGATGGCGGCGGCCGTCCGGAGATTGCCGCACTGGGAATGCGAAACCCGTGGCGATTCAGCTTCGACCGTGTCACGGGCGCCCTCTGGATCGGCGACGTCGGGCAGGACACCTGGGAAGAGATCGATGCAGTTCCGGCCGGGATGGCGATCGGCGCGAACTTCGGCTGGAACCGCAAGGAAGGGACCCACTCGTTCTCGGAGACGCCGTGGGGGCCGGGCACACACGTGGAACCCGTCCACGAGTACACGCGATCTGACGGTGTGTCGGTTACCGGCGGTTATGTGTACCGCGGTACAGATGTACCAGGGCTGAAAGGGTGGTACGTCTTCACCGACATGGATGCACGCCACGTTCGCCTGCTTCCCGGTGATCCGAAGAAAGCTCGGGGTGCCCGTCCACGCAAGATCGACGCACCCGATTCAGTGATCGTCAGCTTCGGCGAAGACACGAAGGGTGAGCTGTACGTCGTCTCGCTCAACGGTGGCATCTGGCGCATCGAGGCCGGCTGATCCGTTGGGATGCCGCACCCGGCAGGGAGGCGCCCCGGCGATCAGTTGATGTATTCGCGCAGGCGATCGCTGTCGCGATAGCTCTTGATCTTCTGCAGCGTCTTGGCTTCGATCTGGCGAATTCGCTCGCGGGTGACACCGAACCGCTGCCCGACCTCTTCGAGCGTCCGCGGCTCTTCACCGCGAAGACCGAATCGAAGCTCGAGCACCTTTCGCTCACGATGACTGAGCGTACTGAGGACGTCCTGTACATCGCGGCGACGCATCTTCGCCGTGATCGCCTCGGCTGGCACCGGCGTGATGTCGTCCTCGACGAAGTCCGCAAGCGAGCTGTCCTCCTCGCCACCAACAGGTGTTTCGAGCGAGACAGGCTCCTGTGACAGCTTCAGGATCTCACGAACCTTTTCGGGCGTGATCTCCAGACGGGCGCCAAGTTCCTCGGCCGTGGGCTCGCGACCAAGTTCCTGACTCATCGCACGCTGCGTACGAATCAGTTTGTTGATCGTTTCAACCATGTGAACCGGAATTCGGATGGTGCGAGCCTGGTCCGCAATCGCACGTGTGATGGCCTGGCGGATCCACCAGGTGGCGTACGTCGAGAACTTGTAGCCGCGCCGGTACTCGAACTTGTCGACCGCCTTCATCAGGCCGATGTTGCCCTCCTGGATCAGGTCGAGGAACTGCA
>CAYNNW010000358.1:0-2856 GCA_964398435.1 uncultured Gaiellales bacterium
GCGTTCGGCGTGCGCACAAGCGAACGAGCTACCGCCACGATCACGCTCCCGAAAAGCCTGCGCCGCTCGCAAACCGTCCTTCCGAGAAGGGTCAACGTCGTGCGCTTCCGGATCACCGCTGCCTACGCAAAGCGGATCGGTCTCAAGAAGGGCAAGTGCATCCGCATGCCTGTGACCTTGACCGCGAAAGATCCCGCGGGCAACGCCGCCACGCCGATCAAGCGCACGTTCCGGGTGTGCGGATGAACAGCTTCCTCGCATGACCACCCCCACCGATCGGCGGCGGCCCCTGAGCACCTGCTCGCCGCTCCCCCTCCCGACACGCAACGCTCGGGGCCGCCGCCGACACCTGCAGCCAGCATGAACCTGCGAACGATGACCATCGCACTCCCCGTCCTCCTAGCGATCGGGGTAGTGCTGATGCTGATGTTCATCATCGTTGGGGTGTCCGTTACGCAGAGCACAGGCATGAGCGAGTTCGCAGGCGAGGACATTCCGCCCCAGTATCTGGCGCTGTACCAGCAAGCAGGCGTCGACTACGAGACAGATTGGTGGGTGCTCGCGGGCATCGGCAAAGTCGAAACCAACCACGGCCGCTCGACAGCTCCCGGTGTGCACAGCGGCGTCAACTCCTACGGCTGCTGCGCCGGCCCCATGCAGTTCGCCGTCAGCCAAGCAGCAGGGTGTCGTGTGTGCGTTGGCGACACGTGGGGCGCGTACGGCGTCGACGGCGACGGCGATGGCAAACGCAACGTCTACGCCCCAGCAGACTCAATCCCCGCCGCAGCCCGCTACACCAAGGCCAACGGAGCCCCCGGCGACTGGCACCGCGCTCTTCGGCGCTACAACCAGTCGGAAGCCTATTACCACGAAGTCATGCAATGGGCAGACAAGTACCGCCAAGCATCCTCGCTGCTTCCGATTGTTGGCCTTGCTTCTCCTCAGGCCGTCGCGTCGAACCCCAACGTGCGCCTGCACAATGCATGCCAACGCGCCGACCTGCTAGGTGGTCAGATCGACCCCCGTGTCGTTGCGATCATTGCCACGATCGCACAGCGGCACACCGTTGGAATCTCGTCGCTGAAATGCGACCACTCCCCGTTCACCAGTAGTGGCAACGCCTCCAATCACGGGCTTGGCCGCGCGGTCGATATTTCCGACGTCGACGGACAAGCCTGCAACGGCAGCCGAAACGGCAACTGCGGCAAGCTTGCAGTTCAACTCGCCCAACTTCGCGGACCGCTCCACTCGACCGAACTCATCTACTGCTTCGACCCCGACGGAGTCGCATCCGGCGACGCGTTCGCAGCAGCCGATCACTGTAACCACATTCACTGGGGTCTCCAACGCTAATGTCGATCAGCAGCAGTCGAATTCGCCCCGCCACGAATCGATGCCCTGCTTCACCGCAATCGCCGCTATCACCAATGCCGCGACCGAGTCCAGCCACCATATGCCGAACGCAGCGTTGGCGACCAGAGCGACTAGCAGCGCGGCAGCTTGGTATGCACAGAGTAGATTCTGTTGGCCCTCGCCGCGCGTCGCAGCTGAACCAAGCTCGTTTGCGATGGCGATCTTCGCCCGGCCGAGCAGCGGCATGGTGATCACGCTTGCGACCGCAACTGCCATGCCCACCCAACTCTCATGCGGACGCTCGCTATGGATTAGCGCGCTGATCGCCTCATACGAAATGTAGGGAGCGAGCACGAAGAATTGCAGGGCCACTAAGCGCTGGGCAATCCGCTCTGCGCGGTCCGACTCAATGCGGTGTTCCTGGAAACGCCAGACGATGACGACGCTGGCAAGGCCCTCAATCAGGCTGCCTACACCAAAGCCGATCAGCGCCCACGACATCGCCACAATGCCAGCTGCGATGCCTACCAGCGCTTCGGCACCGACAAGCCCGAAGCTGGCCCAGGACAACAGTCGCGCGCGGCGCGCGAGCTCTCGTCGACGCGCAGGACTCACGAGGGCGACGGGGACCGAGGCCGATGCCGGTACAGGCGTGCAGCACTCGTCGCTCATGCGGCGACCCGCCCGTCGATCGCCGCTACCAATGTTTCCAGCAAGAGGTCTCCGATACTTGTAGGGAAAAACCGCATCAGGCGCCCGTCGCGCTGAGACCCGAGCAATCCCGCGTCGCGCAGGTGCTTGAGGTGATGCGAGACGAGGCTCTTCTGGCGGTCGACGATCCACGCCAAGTCACACGCGCACAGGCCCGGCTGCTCTGCAGCTGCCGCAAGCAAGCGCAGTCGGATCGGGTCTGCCAAGGCTCGCAGCACAGGGAGCACCTCGGTGGACGCGAGACTCTCGGCAGCTGTGCGAGCCCTTCTCGCGGCCGGGTAGTCAATGCAGTCGACGTCGCATGCGGTTCCACTCATAGTTCAATCATGCTTGAACTGTAGTCCATGTGCAACCCCTCGGCTACTCGCGGGATCGGGATACCCGACTCCATCGGTATAGGCCAGCGATCAAACCGGGTCGCGCGACCGTGCGACGGGTTCACCACGCTTGGAGAAAAGTTGGCTCAAGGGTTCTCGAATTGTGCCGATGCAATTTGTGGTGACAGTGTTGTCACCGATGGCTGCGGTCCGAGGGCCTGTCTTGCTGAGCCTTGTGTAACCGCCTTGTAGCCGCGCGCAGCCTCCGACGCCTATTGCGATGGAGCCTGCGCGACCATGGCCGCACGCCCGACAGCGAATTCCGAGCTGCTGCTCAACGACGCAGACGACGCACCTGTGCCGCTGCCACGCGCTGCCGCCAGGTCGCCCCTGCTGCCCGCTGACACCCCTGCTGCTGCGCGGCCTGCGGTCGCGAGCAGCGGCGACATTGTTGCCGCGCTTCGTGACGCGGCGC
>CAYNNW010000359.1:0-2845 GCA_964398435.1 uncultured Gaiellales bacterium
CGGAAGTCCGCCGCGCGCGTGAAACGGTCCTTCGCGAGGTAGATGCGCCCGCCGAGGTCGATGACGTGCGCGTTCAAGGTGTCGACGATCCGTTGCACATCGTCGCGCGCGGGGAAGTCGGTGCGCGAGTGGCCGCCACGGCTCTCTTTGCGCTCGATGGCGCATCGGGTCAGCACATCCGCCATCTCCAGCAGCGACTCGACTTCGAGTGCATAGCTGAGGTCGGTATTGAAGACCTGGCCCTTGTCCTCGATGGTGACTCCGTCTGCAAATGTGCTGCGCAACTCGGCGATCTCATCCCGCGCAGTCAGCATCTCGCTCTCGGTGCGGAAGACCCCGAGATTGTCGTACATGGTTGTTGCCAGCTTCGCCCGCAGCTCGTCTGGCCGTGGCCCCTTGGCTGCAAGCAGATCATCGATGCGCTTCTGGGCGCGCTCGGCCGAACCGCCCACGTGCTTCGCCCGCACGTCGTTCGATCCTTCGTTGACCCAGCGTGCTGCGTGCGCCCCTGAACGTCGCCCGAAGACAACGGTTTCGAGCAGCGAGTTGCCGCCCAGTCGGTTCGCTCCGTGCACACTGACGCAGGCAGCTTCGCCCGCCGCGTACAGGCCCTCCATCGGCGTTGCGCCGTCGACGTCCGTGTGGACGCCACCCATGTGGTAGTGGGCGCCTGGCCGCACCGGAATCGGCTCGTCGATGGCATCGACACCACAGAAGTCGAGCGCCAGTTCGCGGCTTCCCGGGAGTGCGCGCATGATGTGCTCGGCGCCAAGGTGGGTCAGGTCCAGCAGCACGCAGCCATCGACGCCGCGACCCTCGTGGATCTCGGTCCACTCGGCGCGGCTGACGACATCGCGCGAGGCCAGGTCGAGCGCGTTCGGCGCGTACTTGGACATGAACCGCTCGCCAAGTGAGTTGCGAAGCACACCGCCCTCGCCGCGGCACCCCTCAGTCACCAGCACACCACTGCCCTTGAGCGTGGTCGGGTGGAACTGCATGAACTCCATGTCCTTGAGTGGCACGCCAGCGCGGAATGCCATCGACATGCCGTCGCCGGTGCAGGCGAATGCGTTCGTGGTGCCGTGGTACATCCGCCCCAGCCCGCCGGTCGCCAGGATGGTTGCCTTGGCAGCAACGGTCTTGACGCCACCGTTGACCAGGTCCCAGCAGACCACGCCGGTGCATCGTCCCTCATCTACCGCAAGGTCGACTCCGAACCACTCCTCGTACACGGTCACCTTGTGTGCCAGCAGCTGCTCGTACATCACGTGCAGCAGAACGTGCCCGGTGATGTCTGCGGCGAAGGCGGTGCGTGGCTTGCCGGCAGCACCGAAGGGGCGCTGTGCAATCCGGCCGTTGGGAAGGCGCGAGAAGAAGCAGCCCATGTTCTCGAGCTCGATGATGTCGGAGACGGCCTCGTGGCACATGACCTCTGCTGCATCCTGGTCGGCAAGGTAGTCCGAGCCCTTCACCGTGTCGTAGGTGTGATTGTCGGGATCGTCATCCGAGACGTTGCCGAGCGCGACGTTGATTCCGCCCTCCGCCGCGCCGCTGTGGCTGCGTACCGGATGAAGCTTCGAGACGACTGCCACGTCGACCCCGCCCCGCGCGGCCTCGACAGCTGCCCGCATACCGGCAAGCCCGGCGCCAACGACAACCACATCATGCTGAACGATCACAGTGATTCCTTCCGACCATGAGTCGCCCGCGCGCGTACGCGGGGGCAGGTTCGGAACCTAGCACAGCGCGTGGCTGGTCATCGCTCAGGTGGCCGATTCTCCAGGGGGCACGTACTCGGCCGGAATCGGCGCGTGGCTGCTGGGCATTGTCGTAACCGTCGGCCGTCGCCCGGTCAGCAGGAAGCGGGCAGCTTCGGCGCCATGTTCGGCGTAATGATGCGGGCGGTAGCCATACGATCCGTGCTCGAACAGGCCTTTCAGCGCGTGCATGAAGCCCCCGGCAACGTCGAGCGACAGCCCCGAGAACAGGGCTGGCACGATGTCGTCGGTGTGGTTGATCAGCAGCAGCCCTGATGGGCCCGGGAGTCCCTGAGCCCCACCGCCAGCCTGTGCCACCGCCTCGGGCAAGCGCTGAAATCCGGGCTTGGCAAACATGACAGCGCGCGTTACGCCACGCGCGACCTCTGGATTCAACAGATCGGCGGCGATTGCCCAGGCGCCCTGGCTTTCGCCGACGATCAGTATCGGGCGGTGTGGCGCCCGCTTGTGCAGCGTGCGCACAACGCGTGACAGAACTGAGTTGTCGTCAGGCCGTCCCCGCGCGAAAAAACGCTTCGCATTGTCGAGCACCGTATTGGGGTACGGCATCGACGCAATCGAGACCGGGCCGCCATGCATACGAATCAGCGACCGCGCAGTTGCGGCGATTGCGTGCTGATAGGACGGGCCCAGCGTACCGGGCATGCACAGCAGGATTGGCCCGCTTCCCGCCATCAGTGATCGTACGATCTTCTCGGCCTGCTGTTCCGGTGACAGCGCCTGCATTGCTGCCGTCGAGGGCAGCATCCCGTCCGGGATTGCTCCGTGTTGCAGCAGGATGTGTGTGGGCGCGGCTGTCTTCATGGATAGCTGGATCCTCTCCGATCTCGTCGACGCGAGTCCAGCAGCGCTGGCCAGCGCTGTGCGGCGGTGGCCGCCCGCTCCCGCAGCAATGTCCGCATGCGCCGCGCGTGCCAGCAGGCTGCCGGACAGGTATTCTCGGCCAGATGGAGTACGCTCTCGCACTGCTTGTGTTGTGGGGACTGCTGTTCATTCCCGTGGGAATGGCCCTGCACTGGTTGGTGCTGGGAAGCGGTGCCCGGGTTCAGGCCCTGCCGATGTCACTC
>CAYNNW010000360.1:0-2836 GCA_964398435.1 uncultured Gaiellales bacterium
CTCTCGCGTCTTGCCCGAGGACCGTACCGACTGCGACTGTCGGTGCTGACGGCGAATCGCGTTGACATCAGCGGGCTCGGCCGCGTGCGTGAGGAGCGGATCGTGCCCGACCGGGGCAATCTTGATTACACGCCCGTACCGTCCGCTACCGAGCCGGGCCAGCTGCTCTATGCCGGCGCGGTGTCATCGCGGCGGCTTCCGGGCGATGGCGACGGGCTCGTTCTGTCGCAGTTCGATCTGCCGGTCGTCCCAGACGATCTGAAGGGCGACCCGACGATCAGCGCGGCGTCCAGCTCCAAGCGCTTCCAGCGAATCCAGTACCAGGATCGTGACGTCTATCTGCTCGACGGCCTTCGAGGACTGCTGGGGCCACTCACACAAGCGGTGCTGTCAGGAATCACCCAGTAGGTCGCGAACCCGCAACGAGTCCAGGTCGTGTGCTCCAGGGCCACCGGTGCTGGATCCGGCAATCAGATCGGCTGTGCGGGACGCCAGGTCCTCGACCTCGGCAACATCCTGTGGCGTGTCCGCCGCTGCCGCCGCAGCCATGGCCCGCAGGGACGACCGGAGCATTCCATCAAGCTGTGCCGCCGGTGCCGGCGGCATCGACGCGCCCAGCACCATTGCGCCATCGGCATCGGCGCGCACGGGTGGTGTAGCGGTGTCTGTCCGGTCAACGCCGGGAACGCCATTTCCGCCAGCTGCTGGATCGATCTGCATGGTTGGGCCTCCAGTCCCCTGCACTGGTTGTTCCACCAGCGTCAGGATCCAAACGGCCAGAACTGCAGAATCTGTTGATTCCCGGGGCGGTTCAGCCCTGTCGGTACGCGTCGATCAGCACCTGAGCGACCTCGGGGCGGCTGAACTCGGGCGGCGGAATCTCACCTGCTCCGAGCATCTCGCGCACCTTCGTGCCCGACAGGTGCAGATGATGCTCTGCGTCGTGCGGGCAGGTCTTGGCCGAGGCCATTCCCACGCAGCGGTTGCACCAGAAGCTGTGCTCGAACGCCAGGATCATCAGGCCGAGCTCCTGCTTGCTGAACTGCTCGAAGATCTGCTGGGCATCGTAGGTGCCGTAGTACGAGCCGACGCCGGCGTGATCGCGACCGACGATGAAGTGGCTGCAGCCGTAGTTCTTGCGTGTCATCGCATGGAAGATGGCCTCGCGAGGGCCTGCGTAGCGCATTGCGGCGGGGTAGGCGGCAAGCTGTACGCGGTCCTGCGGGAAGTAGTTGTCCAGCAGCACCTCGTAGCACTTCATCCGAACATCGGCGGGGATATCGCCATCCTTGGTGCGCCCAACCAGTGGGTGCAGCAGCAGACCGTCGACGATCTCGAGTGCCGCCTTGATGATGTACTCGTGCGCCCGATGAACCGGATTGCGGGTCTGGAAGCCGACAACACGCTTCCAGCCGCGCGCGGCGAATGCAGAGCGCGACTGGGCCGGCGTCATGATGTGCTCGCCGTAGACGTTCTCGGTGAACGAGAGCACGTGGACCGGTCCGCCAACGTAGACAGGGCCCTGTGCCAGGACACGCTCGACGCCCGGGTGAGCCGTGTCGGTGGTGCGGTAGACCAGTTCTACTTCTCGCATCCGGTCGGGGCGCCAGACATCGGTGACGTCGATGACCGCAAGCAGCACACCCGCGTCGGAATACAGAGCCAGTCGATCGCTCTCAGGCTCGCTGTCCAGCGCAAGCGTGATTGGCAGTGACCACACGGTCCCGTCGGCCAGCCGGCACGATTCGACGACCGAGTCATAGTCCGCAGTCCCCAGGAATCCGGTCAGCGGCGACATCGCGCCAACGGCAATCATCTCGAGGTCCTGAACCTGCGTGTCGCTGAGCGTGACGCGCTGCATTGACGCTACCGCGGCGCGCAGATCATCGGCAGCAGCGCCGCGAACGGTGCGGTCGACGAGCGTGCCGCCGTGCGGTGCAACGAGGCCACTGCCGTCATCGGTCCAGCTGGTCATCTCGGGCAGAAAGGCAGCGCTCGTCGGAGCTTCGGCAGTAGGCATGGTGGGGGGTCTCCAAGGGGTTGATGTCCATGGGAAGTCTACTCCCAGGCACTTATGCAGCGGTCGTACACGCGTGCGTGTGAGCGCCCAAGCGTCGGGGCTGGCCTCTTTTGCCCAGCGAATTTCTGCGCACTGATGCTGGCAATTCGTTTCAACACGGCCACGATATGGCCCCTTTGAAACGCCGGATGAGGCCAACTCCGACACACCGGTGTAACGCTTCTGGCAGATCGGTTCCGCACAGTGCGGGAAACGGCCAGCCAGCGGCCCAGTCAGCAACGAAGGAGCGATCGAGCGTGTCGATCGGACTTGGTGGACTTGCAGCAGGATTGCTTGGCGGTCAGGCGCAGCAGGCATCGGGCGATTCCGGTGGCGGTGGCCTGCTGGGCATGATCACGCAGCGACACAAGCTGCATACGGTTGAGTCGCTGACCACACTGGTGGAAACCCACGGGTCAACCACACTTGGCGTTGCGCCAACCACCGGTCCACTTGCGGTTGCGCAGGCCGGATCGGCGGTACAGCAGGCTGGCAGCGCCATCCAGCAGAGTGATGTGGCCGACCCGCGGATGGCAACTGCCCAGGCTCAGGCGGGAGCGCGAGCATCGTGGACCGGCAGCGCCGCCCCTGCAACCGCAACTGCCGCGGCGGATGCATCACCTGCGGCATCGAGCGGTACTGCGGCCCCCGCAGCGACAACGGTTGTCCGTCCATCCGTTACGACTGCAGCAACGCGCCCCGCAATCACAACGACTGCAGCGCGAGCTACGAACACCGTTGCAACGACGGCGAATCGCTGGCGCAGTCGCTCCCGGC
>CAYNNW010000361.1:0-253 GCA_964398435.1 uncultured Gaiellales bacterium
CTGATTCGCGTCGCATCATTGCTCACCTGTCTGACCTCCACTGCGGTTCACCGTTCTTCGTGCCAAGCCTGCTCGCACGAGCGATCGACGAGGTGAACTCGCTGCAGCCTGACATCGTTGTCGTGTCTGGAGACCTGACGGGGGAGGGATTTCTTCACGAGTACGAGATTGCCGCCGACTATCTGGCCAGATTTGAATGTCCGCACGTGGTTGTGGTTCCGGGAAATCACGATTCACGCAACGTCGGCTACCT
>CAYNNW010000361.1:263-2817 GCA_964398435.1 uncultured Gaiellales bacterium
TTCGAGGATCTGGTCGGACCTCGCAATCACGTACTCCATGTCGGAGGCGTGTCGATCGTCGCCGTCGATTCGACCGAGCCGGACCTCAACCACGGAACTGTGGGGCGGGGCCGGTACAGCTGGATCACCGAGCAGTTCCGTTTCCCGGCATCCCTGAGAATCTTTGTCCTGCACCATCACCTCCTTCCGATTCCGGGCACAGGGCGGGAACGCAATGTCGTTCACGACGCGGGAGATACGCTGGAGGTGCTGCAGCAGGCCGGGGTCGACCTTGTGCTCTCGGGGCACAAGCATGTGCCCTACGCCTGGCAGCTTGAGGATCTGTTCGTCGTCAATGCCGGCACGGTCAGCACCACTCGACTGCGCGGTCGCGTGCGACCGTGCTACAACATCATCGAGGTCACTCCGGAGCTGGTGACCGTCGACCAGAAGTTCCCCTATCACGGCCGTGAACGGGTCATCAGTTTCTCGCCAGCAACCCGCGAATTCCACAAGGAGCTTCCCGCCCAGGGGAGCCCCCACCGCGGGCCTCGTCGTCCCCGACTGGAACCAGATGGCGAGTAGCGTTCTACCGGCACATCTGGCCGCCGGGCCGCGCGCGGCTGACACCGGTGCGACAGTCGTTCTTGCCGACGGGGAGCACTATCCGCAGGTCGTGTCAGATGCCATCGTGGCGTTGAAGGCGGCGGGGTGGCGGATCGAAGGCGTTGCGCTTGTTGGCGGCAGCGAAAAGCTCCGATCGGATCCTGACTACGGAGTTCCGCACGTCAGCGGCGAGACACCAGTGGATGCGCTGTTGCGCGCCGGCCGCGAATGCGGCGCGACATCGGTCATCGACCTTGCCGACGAGCCGGTCCTCGTACTGGAACGTCGCCTGGATGTGATTGCCGCGGCCGCGGCGGCGGGGATCGATTGGTATGGAGCAGACGGATGCGTGCTGGCCCCCAGGCTGACGGCCGTTGGAGCACCGTCAATCGCCATCGTTGGGACGGGGAAGCGAATCGGCAAGACGGCGATATCGGCTCACCTCGCACGACTCGCCGACGTGCGGGCTGGCGGGCATGGGAGTGTCATCGTCGTTGCCATGGGCCGCGGCGGGCCGCGCGATCCTGTCGTCGTTGATCGGACTGCCGGGCCGGTGACTGTCGATCGCCTGATCGAGATCAGCCGGAGCGGAATGCACGCCGCGTCGGACTACCTCGAGGATGCGGCGTTGACCGGGCTGACCACGATCGGATGTCGCCGTGGCGGTGGCGGATTTGTCGGCTCGCCGGTTGTGTCAAACGTTGCGGCAGGTGCCGACCTGGCCGTGAGTAGATCGCCGTCCTTGATCGTGTTTGAGGGAAGTGGGTCGTGCGTTCCACCGGTCGCTGTTGACCGCACGCTCCTGATCGCGTCGACGGCACGGCCGTGCGACCTGTTGGAGGACTTTGGGCGGTATCGCCGCTCCCGTGCCGACGCCGTACTGATTGTTGGTGATGATGCCGAGGTTGCGTCGGCGATGGCCGATCGCGTTCGTCAGCTTGATCCCGAACGGCCCGACCTCCCGGTGGTGGGAGTGCAGCTGCGACCACATCCAATGGAGCCTGTCGATGGTCGGCGGATTGCTGTATTTACAACGGCACCGGTGGCTGCGGGGCAGGTGTTTGCACGTCGCCTGTCCGCGCAGGGAGGAGAGGTCGCGCTTGTCTCGCATGCGCTCTCGCGACGGGACGAACTCCGGCGGGACGTTGACGCCGCGCTTGCAGCTGGTGTTGACGCATTCGTTGTCGAGATCAAAGCGGCTGCAATCGACGTCGTCGCCGAACGCGCATCGGAAGCCGGTGTCGACGTGATTCTGCTCGACAATCGGCCTGAGGCGCACGACCCGACGGTCGACCTGGATGCAGTGCTGGCGGACCTGTCAGACCCCACAGGCTTCGACCAGTAGAGAAATCCACGAACGGTGCAACCGCGCGGTTCGGTTGCTCTTCAGGGATCCGCGACGGCGTCCGATATGTATCAGGGTCGCGCGCGCGAAATGCCGCGCGTCACCAGTATGTCCAGACGCGTCGAAAGGCCGCATCGTGGCGGAGCGGCAGCAACCAGTGTATGTGCGCAGCCGTGACGCACGACTTCCCTATTCACGTGGCGTGATGGCTCAGACGCTCACGGCTGCGGGACTTCGTCCTGACGACGCCTACCAGATGTCGATCCGGGTCCAGAACCGCGTGCTCGCCAGCGGCACCGATGAGCTGACCGTTCGCGAGCTCGACGAACTCGTCCTCGACGTACTCGCGCAGGAGGCTGGCACCGAGGCCGTCATGCGATTTCGCCGGTGGACCATCCTGAAGCGCAAGGATATTCCGATCATCATCCTGCTCGGCGGCGCCACCGGCAGCGGCAAGAGCACTGTTGCAACACAGCTTGCACATCGCCTGGGGATCGTGCGAATGACCTCGACCGACATGGTTCGCCAGGTCATGCGAGCATTCTTCTCGCCCGGGCTGATGCCCGCGCTTCACCACTCCAGCTTTGACGTTCCGTCGGGTGGGGGCCTGTTTCTCCCGGACAC
>CAYNNW010000362.1:0-2587 GCA_964398435.1 uncultured Gaiellales bacterium
AGCGCATCGCAATTGACCCTTCACGCGATACAATGGGCACTCCCCATGCTGCATTCATCAGCCGAAACGATACCCGCTGCCCAGTCTGGGCCCCGCGCAACGCCAACCGATAGCGACCGGGGCGCTGACCAGTCGGCGCCCTCGTCATCGCGCGGTCGCAGCAATCGAGCCGCCCGGTACCGCGCCCGAATTCCAGACGGCTTGCTGATGGGGCGCCACGTCACCTTCATTGACGGGTTGCGGGCGCTGGCCGTGACGGCAGTGCTGCTCTATCACCTCGACCCAACGATCATGCGTGGTGGCTACGTCGGCGTTGACATTTTCTTCGTCATCTCAGGGTTCGTCATCACCAAGTCGATTCTGTTCGGCTGGTCACGAGCGTCGTTCGGAGTGATCAAGTTCTACGGGTCGCGGATGCGCCGTATCGCGCCCGCTGCCGTCGTTGTTGTCGCGATTACCTGTGCCATTTCGCCGTTCGTTTATACGTGGCTCGAACAGACACAGTTCATTGCGCAAAAGCCGTGGGCCGCGTTCGTGCATCTGTCGAACTTCGCATTTGCCGATGTGCAGATGCACTACGGAGACATCCAGGGATTTAGAAATCCGCTGACGCATACATGGAGCCTCGGTGTTGAGAACCAGTTCTACCTGGCATATCCGCTGGTGGCCGTGCTGGCGCTGCGCTTTGCTCGCACCCACCGCGTTCTGCAGGTGGCAGTCGCGGCCGTGCTGATTGGGTCCCTGGCCGCGTGGCTTGTGCAGCCTGATTTCGACCGCGCGTTCTACCTGCCACAGTTCCGCATCTGGCAGATAGCACTGGGTGCCACGGTGGCAATGATTGATGGCAAGGCAATTGCGGCTCGGCTTCCCCGCGGTCGAGCAGTTCGCCTCTGTGGTCAAGCGGTAATCGCCAGTTGCTTTATTGGTATCGGCTGGTTCATTCTCACCGTGGAGCTTGCTGCCAAGACGCGCGGGCTGGCCATTATTCCCACGGTTGCGACTGCCATCGTGCTACTTGTGCTGGCACGCCCAGACAACCCCGACGGCACCGTGGACACGTCACCGAAGCCACTATCCGTACGACTACTCAGCATGCGCCCGGCAGTGGTCGTCGGCGTCATCTCATACTCGCTGTATCTGTGGCACTGGCCGACCATCGTCATACTCGATGCGTGGGACGTCGACACATCGATCCAGCACGCGCCGCTGACCGTCATGTCAATCATTTTGGCGCTGCTCACGGTCTCGTGGGCCTCATACCGCTTCGTCGAACAGCCACCGCGCAAGCTGCAGCGGTACCCCGTGATCCTGATTGTCGGCCTGTCCGTGATGGGGTTGGGCGCGTTCGCAGCCTCACATCTGACCGTCAATAATGCCCACAAGGTCACGTATGCAGCTGACT
The DNA here is from genome assembly GCA_964398435.1 of uncultured Gaiellales bacterium. GTDB lineage: Bacteria > Actinomycetota > Thermoleophilia > Gaiellales > SKUG01 > CAYNNW01. The sequence continues at coordinate 1,403 of CAYNNW010000362.1, forward strand.
CCCCCGAGTATCAGAAGGAACTCGACAAGAGCTTCTACATTGCCTCGTCGATCTACGGAGCAACGACTTTGCAGCTGCTGGAAGATGGCAATTTCGCTGATTCGCCTCGTCTCAATACTGCAAAGACCGAGATGCTGGTCATTGGCAACTCCCACATGGAACAGTTTGAGCTGCTGGCGGCCCGACTGGCCACAAAGCATAAGACACCGTCGCTGTTCATTGGTGCCGGCGGACAGACGTTCGCCGAGAGCCCCCGCGCCCTCCCCCTCGTCACCTACGCGCTGGAACGGAATCCGGTTCGCGTGGTCCTGATTGACTTCTCATTCGGCCCCGACAGCATCAACTTCGTCAAGCAGCTGGCGAACCACATCGACGAACGATACCCCGAGATCACGATTTTGTTAATAGAGGACAATCCGTACTCGGAATTCAATCCAACCACCTGCAAGGACTTCACGACTGTTGGTGCATGGCTGGCCGACGTCACCGGATCAAGCGCGTGTGTGCCGCCACGCTGGAGCACGTCAACACGCACCAGGCAGCAAGAAGTCCGACGGAAGCTTGCGCAGACGCGGACAGACGACCAGGTCATCGTGATTGACAACTACTACAAGACACTCACGGCGATGGGTGGCCCGATCGACCCGAGCAGTAGGAAGCGCCGCCCATCAGCTGCATCACGCACGACGAACGACTACCTGCTCTATGACAACAGCCACTTCAGCAGCCGCGGATACACGATTGTCGAGCCGATGATCATCGCCGAGATCGAGAAGACCGGCGTCTTTACGCACGCAGACCGTTGACGCACAGCGCACTGTGGGCGCACAGTGGATCTGAGGACGTGCGCGCAGCACCAGTGCTGCACCCCACGAAACGCGCGTCCCGGCAGGCACAACGTGATCTTCAATCGACCACAACCTGGAGTGAATCCGGGGGGTGAGCCCTGATGGCGCGCACCCCATTCAAGTTCCGGCTGCAGAAGCTGCTGGACATCCGGATCACGCGCGAGAAGCTGGCACAGCAGGAGCTGGTGCGCCGGCGACAGGCGCTGGCCAACGAGCAGGCCAAGCTGCAGGCACTGAAGGATCGCGAGACCGATCTGATGAATCGCATGGATGCCGAGCCGGATTCGACATTTGATCCGGAAGAGCGGCAGGCGATTGAGCGCTTCGTCAATCAGCT
>CAYNNW010000362.1:2597-2813 GCA_964398435.1 uncultured Gaiellales bacterium
ATCAGCTCCGCAAGGAACAGGAGATGCAGGGCTGGCAGGTCGACGCTGCGGAGCAGAAGGTCCGCGAGCAGGAGTCGGTGGTCAGACAGGCCGGGATTGACGTCAAGGTTCTCGAGAAGCTGTCAGAGCGCAAGCGCGAGGAGCACCACCTCGAACAGCTGCAGCAGGAAGCAGTCCTGCTCGACGACCTGGCTGGGCAGCAGTACCTGCGCGGCG
>CAYNNW010000363.1:0-2801 GCA_964398435.1 uncultured Gaiellales bacterium
CTTGCTATCGAAACCGAAAACGCGCCCAAGCCCCCCCCCCAGGTAGTCAGCCTCTAACCGTGCTTACGCGAGAATGATCTGGCTCTACTGATACGATCAGTCAACCGTCCTAGGAGACTTCGATGAGCGACTCCACGCCAACACATCACAGCGTCCGTGTCTTCAATGAGGACGTCGAAAGCCACGGCGGGTATCTCACATTTTCGAAGAACGATCGACTGAGCAGCCGACTCGTCACTGAGCGCACGATCCGCCTGATGTCAAGCGCAGCGGACTTCCACGGTAAGCGCGTGCTCGACATGGGCTGCGGCGATGGTCTGATCACATCGAAATTCTTCGACGCAGCAGAACCGAAGGAAGTTATCGGGATTGACCCAGCCGACCAGGCAATCAAGATTGCCAACAGCCGCCACGTTGGTCAGAGAAAACTTCGCTTTGAAGTCGGTAACGCGCACAGCCTTCACTTCGAGGACAACTCATTCGACATCGTCATGCTTACCAGCATGCTGCATCATGATGACGATCCGGCAGACATCATTCGTGAAGCATTTCGGTTGGCGCCCACGATTGTGATTCACGATCCGAACGGGAATAACCCGGGACTCAAGCTCCTCGAGAAGGTCTCGCGGTACCACCGGGAGCATGGCGAAAAGTCCTACACTTCACGTAAGTTGCGCAAACTCGTAACGCGGCAGGGGGGAATCGTTCGTCGTGAGGAATTTTCCGGTTTCGTACCCCTGTTCTCACCTGACTGGCTGACACGAGTAATGCACGCCGTTGAGCCCGTAATTGAGGGCGTTCCGGGTCTTCGCGCAATTGGTAGCGCCGTATACCTGCAGGTGGCAACCCGCAGCGATACCCGATCCGCAAGTCCGACGAACTAGGCTTGGGGTCGCGCTGCTATTAGATTGAAGCGTGCAACCGGTGTCCTGATTAGCCCGGGCGAAACCAGGTATTCCTCGGAGTGCTCGATGCGAGCCCCGCTCTTCAGCACAAGAGCCTCAAGGTCTTTGCGGGACCTCAGGAATTTCCCCTGCTCCAGTTTGTAGAAGAATCGAAACACACGACTATCGTCATCACGAAGCGCTTCGGGCTCTGAAATCACAAGCCGACCGCCGTGGTCCACCAGTCGCAGCGCGTCGGCCAGCAGCACTGAACACTCGTCGTCGCTGACATGGTGAAGAATTCCAGCAAACAAGACGTAGTCAAACCGATCTTGCTCCTGAGCGAGATCCGTCAGAGTGACATTTCGAAAGCTGACGTTCCTGTACTTCTCAAATCGCTTGCTGGCTGCGGCAAGTGCCGCATCGTCGATATCGATTCCGACGTATCGCTCAAGTGGCTCGGCAAGAAACGCATCGGTCAGGTTGCCCGCTGAGCACCCGATCTCCAGCACACGGCGCTCGCCAGCGTAGTGATGCAATGCAAGTTTCTTCTTTGACTTGCTACCACCGATTGTGTTCTGCATGAGCAACCACAGTCGCGGGAATCGGGTTTGATTGAAAATCGTCACAGCTAGCTCTGCGTAGCCACACTTATCGGCACCATCGACCTAAGGTACATCGTGCAGAGTTCGGGATTCGCACGAAACCAGTCAGCCGTATCCGCCAATCCGTCTGAGAGACTGATCCGCGCATCCCACCCCAATGCTTCCTTGGCCGCGCTGCAATTGGATACCCAGGTATCTGTGTCCCAGGCGCGATCTCCCATCGATCCCCAACTTGGCCTATCCGAAATATCAAACAGCGTAGCGACGATACCCACAATGTCTGCGAGCGACGTCTGAATTCCACTACCAATGTTGTAGACGGCACCGGGTTCCTGGCCGGGAATCGTGGCCGCACGGATGAACGCGGTGCATACGTCATCGACATGGACGTAGTCGCGAGCGATTTTCGGATTAGCAAGCGGGGGAAACGTACCGTCCAATCCTCGAAGAATGAGCGCAGGCACCAGACGGGTTGGCTCTTCGTATGGACCGTACGCTGAATAGAGCCTCAGCGTCGGTACATGCAATCCCGTTGCCCGCGCGACCTGTCGACACAACATCGTTGCAGCGGCTTTTGCGACGGCGTACGTACTATTCGGCTCAATGTACTCTGACTCGACTGGCGCGTGATCCTTTAACCCATACTCCGAGGACGATCCCGCGTTTACGAACGCCTGGCAGTCGGTCTGGACTGCCGCACCTACAAGATGTGATGTTCCGAGCACGTTGGTGGTCAGAACTTGTGTGGGGTCGGTTTGTGTCGGATACGCACCGTGGACAGCAAGATGAAAGACCCACTCAGGTCGAGTGCTCCGGAATGCTCGTTCGACCGCCGACCTATCCGCAAGATCAGCGTGGACCAGCTCGATGTCGGTCTGTATGCCTTCAATCCGCCACGGGTTGAATCCATCGCGAACGATCAGCGTTACATCATGACCATCCTGCAACAGCCGGCGCACCAGATTTGCTCCGACGAAACCTGTGCCTCCGGTCACCAAGGTCCGCATTATGGCTTTCTCCCAACCAGGTACAGGTTGCCGAGTGGCACCGACATTCTTAACCTGCCTATTCGGCGTCTACCCAACCAGCCAAGCAAGGGGACCTTGATTCTGTGCGGTATCGGCAGCAGGTGAATCAGATACCGAAGACTGTAGTAATTCCATACGCCACCTGCAGCACACACTTCGAAGCCGCACTTCGTGAAAATGGTCTGCATGGTCTTGTGGCTGTAGAGGTACGTATGCTCAACGTCGATGACCGGACTGCGCTCACCGAGCAGCTTCACCTGAAGCGACTCGATGTTGTGATTGAG
>CAYNNW010000364.1:0-2783 GCA_964398435.1 uncultured Gaiellales bacterium
TGGCCGGAACAGCAAGCGCAAGCGAAGCTGCTGCAGTTGCAAGAATGGAAGCGGTCCTGAGAATCATGGTGGGGGCTCCTGCTGTCGTGGTGGGGGCTCGTCCGTGGCTGGGACCTCACAGGTGGGGTGTGCCGCTTCCCGTAAGCGACACACCCCCGCTGTGTGATGGACGTGTTATGCGGATTCATGGATTCGTACTGGATTCCAGTGCCGCCCGGTGGTGCAGGCGGTTGACTGGCCCACTTGGCGCGGCATGGGATTCGGCGCCTCATGGGGTGTTGAACCCATCTCACGACAGAACGACCGAACGGTCAGTAAGGCATCGAACAATTCCCCGGCGGAGGTGTCCTACTCCGGCGCGGGAACGTCAAGATCCTGCAGTGGCTCAGCGATTGCGGGCGTCGTTGATGGACGGCTGAACGCAAGGGTGTTCATCAATCCCAGGCCGATTCCACATGCCAACGCCCCCCAGCGCCCCGACCGTGTTGCCCAATTGAGATTGATCGTCCGGGGAGCGATCCGCTCCGCCGCATCTACTGCAAATCGCTCGACGTACGGTCCTCGAACGTGTTCGAGGGACATGGCCCCGATCAGTCCGCCCCCCGCGAGCGCGGAGCCACTTGCAAGGCTGGCTGCAAACAGCGGCCCTGGGTGTCGCCCGCCGATCGAATCACTCTGCGTGGCAACAATTTCTGCCGTGCCGCCCGCAACGATGCCGCCCGCCAACAGGCCCAGTGGCGACACACGCATGATCAGGCTCACGACTCTGATCCTCCGAGCCCTGTGGTGCCCATTCCCTGGATTGCTGCGGCGAACACCCCGAAGCCGAGTCCTGCGGTCATTGCGCCGAGCAGCGTCGCTTTCGGTCCCCAGTGCATGGACACTCGCAGGCGAGACAGCTGCTCTGCGCCGTCTACCGCCCAGCGCGTACGAAACGGTCCGGGCTGGCGCTCGATCTTCAGGCCAAAGAACAGTGCACTATCGACGACACCAAGCCCGCCAACCATGCCTCCAAAGAAGCCGGGCAGTGACTGGCTGCCGTCATCGTCGGCGAGCTGCGACTGGATTTCGCTGCCGGCAACGGTTCCGGCGACAATTGATCCGAGAAATGCCGGCATGACCGGCACCTTCAGCATGAGATTTCCGACACCCACTGTCTGCTCCCCGATTCCCCACAAGCCCGAATCAACGCCCTCTTCCGGGTTGTCGACCGATGCCGCCGGGCGTGTTTCACGGAACAGGCACGGCATCCGCATCGATACACGGGCGGGGAGCGTACGGGGAGACTCCAAAATGGCGGACATCACTATTCGTCGTCGAGCAGCGGCATGGTCAGCGCAACGCGAGCTTCGAGGATTTCTGAAAGACACGACCCAGGTGACCTGGCGCCCCGAGGGGGTCTTCCGCACAGAAAACCTGGCGGAGCGCCACGTTGGGATTCGCCGGAGCGTGCGACGAACCGGAGCGCAGCGACTCGAGAGCGCAGTTGATTACTGGTCGCGTGGCATCGTCGGCGGCGACGATCTGCTGAGGCAGCTGCGACGGCATATCGCCGACATCGGCGATGGCACGCCTCCGTCAATGTTGAGCGAAGCCCGCAGTCATGCACAGCAGGGGCTCGACATGCTGGCGCCATTGCAGCGCCGGATCAGCCCGTGGCCAAGTGTGGCACTGCTCGCCGCGGCTGGCGTCGGCCTCGTTGCCGCATACCAGTTGATCGACGACTGATTCGGATCAGATCGGCGGTCCGGTGATGACCGTGATGTTCCGTGGCGCAGGCGGCCCCGGCACTCGCTCAGGCCGGTTGCCCAACTCGAGCATCGTCAATGCCATCAGGTCGGCGTGGCTGTCCAGGTGCTGCTGGTTGACCTGGTCAACCCGGTCACGCGGTGAGTGATAGTTGGGGTCGTCCTGATCGACGGTGACCACTGAAACGCCGAAGTGCATCGACGGAATTCCTGCGCGGTCGAAGGAATGATGATCACTGCGCCCGTGACGCTCAGGGCGGAACTCAGCCGCAATCCCATTCCTGCGCGCAATAGCTGCGACAGCGTCCCCAAGCCCGTTCGTCGTCGTTGCGCCCATGCTGAAGCCGACTGTTCCGCCGGGCGAGGCGATCATGTCGGCGTTCAACATTGCGATCGCCCGCTTGGCGTCGTCAGAAATCGACGAGGCATACGCCCTTGAGCCCAGCAGACCAAGCTCCTCGCCGTCGAACCAGACGAGGCGAAGATCGTTTGCCGTCGGTACGTCCTTGAAAGCGCGCGCCATTGCGAGCAGCGCCGCCGACCCTGAGACGTTGTCGTTCGCCCCCGGGGCACCGCGAACGGAATCCAGGTGAGCACCGGCGATTACCAGTGGCCGGGCAGCTCCCTCTGCGACGCTCGCTGTGCCGGGGCGATCGGCAACGACGTTGAGCAGCGTCCCGCGCCATCCATTCCGCTGTTCGACGATTCGCGCGTCCCAACCAGCGGCCTTGGCCGCGTCGACCACCCAGTTCGCGATGGTGCGCATGCGCTCGGAACCCTGTGTGTGCGGCTCCGAGCCAAGCACGCGGATGTCGTCCATCATCGTCGCCGGATCAATTCGCTGGCGAAGCAGCAGCTCGGCAGCAGACGGGGTTCCGGGAGCTCCAGGAACCGGTGCAACCGCAGCAGGGGTATGCCCGGCTGATGGGGTTGGCAGGAAGCGGGCGGCGTGAACGGCATTCGGCGAAATCATCATGTGCGAAGGCTAGTTGCTCGCGCACGTGCGCGCGGCAGTCGGCGTGGCGATAGGCTGCC
>CAYNNW010000365.1:0-2777 GCA_964398435.1 uncultured Gaiellales bacterium
CGCCGGCGGCTCGATCTCGTCAATACCCTCCTCGGGCACTCCGTCGCGCGGATTGAGCGAGTAGCGCGACAGCGCCTCAAACGTGTAAGGCCCACTAACCCGAACCTTTGAGTTGTCAAGTAACGGCTGGTCGTAGAGCGCCACCTGCTCAGGCTGGAGGTTCTTTGCCAGCGTGGAGAGCATCACGCGCTGTACGGTCTTGTACTCAAAGCCTGCATCCACGCCACGACTCGGGTCTTGCAACTTGTAATACGGGAAGGTCGCCGTCAGCAGTCGCTCACGTGCAATCGCCAACGCCACCCGGCTTGTGTCAATCGTGATCCACCGGCGTCCGAAGTTCTCGCAGACGTAAGCTGTTGTACCCGAGCCACAGGTTGGGTCGATGACCAGGTCGCCCGGATCGGATGCCATGAGGATACAGCGAGCGACGATCTTGGCTGACGTCTCGACGACGTAGCGTTTCTTATCCGCAAAACCCGCTCGATTGGTGTCCGTCCACACATTCGTGATCGTCATCACGGGGAAGTCGTCGGAGTAGCGGACGTAAGACAACGTGTTTCCAGCAACGTAGAGGCGCCGGCGCTGAACTAGGCGGTCAAGACCGTCCAGGGTGGTCTTCCAGTGGGCGTTCACGCCCGGATGGAAGTCGCGACCCTCAAACGTATATGGGACAGTCGTATTGGACGATGCGCCCTGCGCAGTCAAGTCGCTGATTCGGAACCGCCTCGATCCAGCAGGGAGTGGCTTACCAGCCCGCTCTTCCTTGGTCATAGTTCTTCGAGTGCCGTCTGGTTCCTCGACCCGCGTATAGGCCGAGTTGTCGGCATCGTCATTCCGAGGCGTATAGATCTGGCGATACTTCACCTTCGAGATGTCTTTGGCAAACCATAGGATCGTGTCGTACACCTCAGGTAGCAAAGCAGCAGCCTGCGCGCTGGTCTTTACGGCGGTAATCGTCGAGATATGATTCTCCTGCCCGAACACCTCATCGAGAAGACAGCGCACGCGATGCGCGTTGTCCGGGCCGATCTGCACGAAGATGCTGCCGGTGTCTGCGAGCAGCTCGTGCGCGACCATGATGCGATCGCGCAGGTATGTCAAATACGAGTGGATGCCCAGCTCCCATGTGTCTCTGTACGCCTGCACCTGCTCGGGTTCGCGGGTGATTGTCTCGTCGCTCGTCTCCTTGGGCGAACGGTTGGAGATGCGTCGCTGGAAGTTGGAGTTGAAGTTGATGCCGAAGGGTGGGTCGATGTAGATGACCTGTACCTGCCCGCCAAGTCGTTCGCGTTCGAGCAGACTGGTCATCACACGCAGGCTGTCGCCGAGGATCATGCGGTTGGCCCAGCCCATTTCGTGCTGGTAGAACTCGACTGCGCTGGAGCGATCGAGCTGCGGATCGGCGAACAGTGTCAGCTCTGCGGGCTGCTTGCGGGCTGCATGCAGGATCGCTTCGGTGGAGAGTCGTTCGTGGACGTGGATGCTCGGCGCTTCGACCTCGAACTCGTCGCGATCAGCCTTCCCGGCCCACCACAGCTCGGGCGTGGTGTGCGGATCGAACGTGAAGCGGCGCGACGGCGTCTCCTCGGTGTCCTGCCATGCGAGGCCCGCCGGCGGGTTGTTCGGCCGGGTCGCTTCTTCGTGCCGGTAGTCGGCAACCTGCTTCTTAGTCTTCGTGCGCGCGCGAGATCCCATGCGCCCATCCTACCCGGTAACGTAGCAAGCCGAACTGTTCGCAAAATGACCTGCGTGAGCACTACTCTTGGTCTGTTCGAAACAACGCGCAAGCCTGCTCGTACTCTTCACGCGTGACGATGCCATAGCCGTTGATGACGACTTGGCGAGCGAGCGCAAACATGAACGGAATCTGCTGGAAAAGCCATTCCTTGACGCGCACGACGCCGTAGTCGCCGTCCATGTGCTGCCCCTCTGCGAGCTGGGCTAGGACGAAATCCACGAAGTCGCCCGAAGCCTTCTCGCGTGCGCGGAGCGCGGCGATCGCCTCGTCGAACACTTCGCTCCAGTACATGAAGCAAGCGAGTTGCAGCAGATCGTCGAGCTCAGGGTCGTCGTCTCCCCCGAGGACGGATTCTCGCGCCCGAACGACGTACTCTTGATGCCGAGGATTGTCCGGCATGTACCACTCGGACTCGTCAATCACGCTTACGACGTCATCGATTGCGCGACTGATTGCCTGCTCGAAAAACTCCTCGTCACTGATTACACGCCCGAGAGCATCGGAGAGATGTGGCTCCACGTCATTGACGAGGATAAGCGCTGCGTGTTCACGATCGAGGTTACGTTGCCAATGCAGTGGGTGCGCGCCGAGCGCCCTGACCTCATCGCACGATAGCCATGTCCCCGGCAGAGCCGGCTTCAGTCGCGGATCGCTCGGATGTCCCGGGAAGGGATGTCCGTAAAAGTGTTCGTTGCCTTCAGGTTCGTTGTAGTTGTCCATGACTGGAATATGGCCGATGAGCAAAACCAACTTCACTTCGCATAGAAATCCACGCGTCAGCACGCTTTTCCTTACGATCAGAACATGGACAATCAGCTTGGCACCCTCCACATTTCAATCGCGATTCCGCGCAGCGAGTTCCCCTTCGGAGTGTTCACATTCGAGGGCAACGCGATCTCGCCCCTGGAACGGATGGTTTGGGAAGAAGCCGAGCGCTACTTCTCCCATCATCTGATGCTGCGCGGCGACCTACGCAAGCGTGAGCGTGTATGGCGGGTGACGGCAACCTGGGCGGCCCCGAACCGAGCAGAGAAGTCCT
>CAYNNW010000366.1:0-2775 GCA_964398435.1 uncultured Gaiellales bacterium
TGGCGGCTGCCGTGTCGTTCACATTGCTGGCGCTGGCAGCATTTGCCGGTCTTCATCCCGGTGTACTGGTTGGTTTGATCGCGCTCGGCACCATCGCCGAGTCGCCGTTCGTTGCTGCCTCGCGGGCGGCCATTCCCAATCTCGTCGACGATGACGATCTTCCCTGGGCAAACGCGCTGTTGGGCCGGATCGCCAGCCTCGTCTTCACGGTCGCGCCGGTCGCCGGTGGTGCAATCGCCGGCCTGTCCAGCCCCGGAGTTGTGCTGGCCCTCAACGCCGTGTCGTTTGTGGTCAGTGCGGTGATCGTTGCTTCAATTCACGCCGAGTTCCAATCGCATGAACCGGTGCGTTCGGTCGACGAAGCGGACACGGATGATGATGGTGGCATGCGGGCAGCAATGCGCGGGGTCTGGGCAGTCCCCGAGATCCGCGGTTCGATATATCCCGGATTCGTTGCGTTCCTGGGTGTTGGTTTCGTGATCGTTGCCAATCCGGCGATGGCAGATCTGTTCAAGCTCGGAGCAATTGGTTTTGGAGCATTCATGGGGGCGTGGGGATTGGGTGCACTGCTCATCTCATTCGTTGTCGCCCGCCTGATTGTTCCCGGCCGCGAGTTCCACGTCGCCGCGGCGGGCCTGGCACTGCACGGCATCGCAATGTTGGGGGTCTGGGCATCGCCTCTGTTCATCTGCGCAGCTGCGTCCCTGCTGATCGGTGGGATTGGAATGGGCGTCACCGACCCGGCGCGGCAGACGTTGATTCAACGGCGCGCGCCCGACGAGTTGCGTGGGCGGGCATTCGCACTGATGGAGTCCGTAGGCTGGACCAGCTTCGCCGTTTCGCTCGTTGGAGCAGGCGTACTTGTCGAGCGAATTGGAGTGCGTAATTCCTACCTGCTGGCAGCAGCGCTGTTCGCAGCTGGCGTCGTACTGATGTACGCACTGCGCGGTCGACCGTCGCCCGTGCCCGCGGCCGAATAACATCCGATATCGTGCCGGTGCCAGGCGCCGTCGAACGCGATCGAGCTGGCAACTGATTCGGCCACCTCGCGGGCCTGGTCGCGTGAATCGCCCAGACCGATCGCACAGGCAACGCGACCACCCGATACCACCAGCGTGTCTGACGTGCCATGCTTTGTGCCTGCCAGAAACAGCATGCCGTCATCGTTGTCGCGGGCTAGCGATTCAGTTGTTACTGGCATGCCCGTGCGCGGTGCCTGCGGATAGCCGTCTGCCGCAACAACGATGCCAACGCAGTGGCGCTCATCCCACAGCAATGGGGGCTGTTCGTGCAGCCGTCCCGTCGCTGCGCGGTGGCACAGCTGCACAAAGTCGCTGCGCAATCGCGGCAGAATGACCTCAGCTTCAGGGTCTCCAAAACGAACGTTGAATTCAATGACCTGCGGGCCCGTATCGGTGAGCATCAGTCCCGCATACAGCGCGCCACGGTAGCTGAGCCCGCGACGAGCTAGTTCGCGCACCGCTGGCTCGAACACCTCGCTGCGGACTCGCTCCATGGTCTGGTCGTCCACGTCATCAACCGGGGAGTAGGCGCCCATGCCACCGGTGTTCGGACCTCGGTCGCCGTCGAATGCTCGTTTGTGGTCGCGGGCGGCTGCCAGCAATTCGATGGCGTCGTCAGAGACAACGCCAATCACACTGGCCTCCCGACCGACCAGGCACTCTTCCACAACCAGTTGCGATCCCGCGGTGCCGCATGCCACGCCATCCAGCATCAACGCTGCAGCATCGATTGCTTCCTCGCGTGTTGTTGGAACAACCACGCCCTTACCGGCCGCCAGCCCATCGGCTTTGATGACCGGCGGAACACCGTCGCGAGTCAGGTCGTCAATTGCGGCAGTGGCTTCGTCCAATGAGGTCGCCACGTGTGAGCGAGCGGTGGGAATTCCTGCGTCCCGCATGAACTGTTTGGCAAAGGCCTTGCTTGATTCAAGTTGGGCTGCGTCGCGATCGGGGCCAAATACTGCGTACCCCGCGGCTCGCAACTCGTCGGCAACACCGGCAGCAAGCGGCGCCTCGGGCCCGACAATAATCAGATCGACGCCGATCATCTGCGCCGCTGCAACCACCGAGTCGCCGTCAGATGGATCCAGATCGATGCAGACCACACCCGGGATCCGCGCGATGCCAGGATTGCCGGGAGCTGCAGCAACCGATGTGCACGAATCAGAGCGTGTGCATGCCCAGACGAGTGCGTGTTCGCGCCCGCCCGATCCCAATACGAGAACTCGATGCGCATTCACTGCCGATTCGCTCATACAGGTACTCCCTAGTGACGAAAGTGTCGGATTCCGGTGAAGACCATGCTGATTCCCGCAGCTTCGGCGGCATCGATCGAATCCTGGTCCCGCTTGGATCCGCCCGGCTGGATGATTGCGGCGACTCCGGCTGCGGCGGCCTGCTCGACGGTATCGGGCATCGGGAAGAACGCATCAGATGCCAGCACCGAACCCCGGGCCCGATCACCGGCTGCCTCCAGGGCGATTCGTGCAGCGCCGACCCGGTTCATCTGGCCGGCTCCCACCCCCACGGTCACGCCGTCTGAGGCGAGTACCACTGCATTGGATTTGACGTGTTTGACCACCGACCAGGCAAACAGCAGGTCGTCCATCTGCCGCTGATCGGGAACGGTTGTGGTGACCACCTCAAGATCGGTCCGGTCGATCAGGTGGCGATCGTGCTCCTGTACGAGAACGCCGCCGTCGACGCTGGTGGACGCAGTACGCCCCATTACTGCGGTTGCCGGAATTGCGCT
>CAYNNW010000367.1:0-2772 GCA_964398435.1 uncultured Gaiellales bacterium
ACGCCGAGCGCGGTTGCGCGTGCGTTGACGGCGTCGATCGCGTCGGTCGGAGTGTGTCCGGCGAAGCGGATCGGTCCGCTGTTCCAGCGGCGTGCGGCCTGCAGGAATGGAGCGTTGTCCCAGTCGACGTCGCAGAGCATGCCCACGACATAGGCGGGGTCTTCCATGAGGTCGTCGGCGGTAGCTTCGCCGTCGGCGATCAGTCGAGCGCAACCGTCGGCAACAGCGGGTGCGACCTTCGCGATCTGTGCCAGCTGTCTGGCGCACGTGAGCGGCAGTGTTCCTGCGGAGATGTGTTGCTGGGCGAGTGGTGGGAGTTTGCGAAGTCGTAGACGGTCGGAGACGTGTGCTGGGGACTTGGAGATCATGGTCGCGAGCTGCTTCTGCGTGACCCCGAGTTGCTTGAGCGCGCGTTCGTAGGCAGCGGCTTCGTCGACCGGGTTGATGTCCTCGCGTTGTAGGTTCTCGACGATCGCGACCTGCAGGGGGCGAGGCGCGTTCTCGGCGCCCGCGTCGTGGATCGTTGCGGGGATCGTCGATAGCCCTGCTGCGCGAGCTGCTTGCAGCCTGCGGTGTCCGGCCACGAGGCTGTAGCGATCCTGCTCGGCAGTGGTGGTGACGACGATTGGTTGGATGACGCCGATCTGCTTGACGGACGCGGTGATCTCCGCGAGTGCGTCGGGGTCGGATGTGGTGCGGGGGTTGAACTCTGCGTCGATGTCGATCTTGTCGAGATCGATCTGTGCAAGGCCGGTTGGCGGCGCGAGGGTGGTTGTCACTTGGTGTGCTCCTGTGTGCGGTGGACGCCGGCCTTACGGCCCGCCCGTCGCAGGCGAGCATCGCTGCGCACCGGAGGAGGGTTGGCCCCGGTTGGGGCATCGCGAATGCGATGAGACCCGCGGCCGGTGCGCAGCGAGAAGTGCGAGCCGAGCAGGCGGGCACACTGGCTGGCGACCACCGCGCAGCACAGGGGCGACATGTGTGTGTGCCGCTATCGTCGCCGAGCGAACAGGCGAGGCAAGCGAGGAGCGTTCAGTGCGCGCGCGAGGGAAGCATCGACCTCATCGGGATGTGGAAGGCCAATCACGTCGCGGCGAACTGGCGCGGTCTCGGGAACTGCGATCTCGGGCTCAGTCGTGACCACAGGTGGCGGTGCTGTCGCTGGTGCGCGCGCTTGGGCGATGGTTTCGAGTTCGGTGGTGTCGACGAGGATCAGACCCGTGTGGGGGTCCGTGTGATGGCTGAGCGTTCCGTCTGCTTGGCGGCGGTTGATCGTTCGTGCCGAGATGTCGTACGTGCCGGTTGCTTGTTTGATGGTGATCAGCATGTCTCGTTCGCAGGGTCGCAGTTGTGGTTGCCGCCACCCGACGGTGGCTGCGGGGATGGATTCGACGTTGACGGCGGGAGCGGTGGCACCGATCCCGTACCGGATTGCGGGGGTGTCGAGGTCGTTGGCGGCGGCGCTGGATTCGCTGGTCCGCGTGACGGTGGCCGCGTCGTTGTCGATCCGGAGCTTGTCGGGGACGGCTGCACGGTCGGCGCATCGCGGTGTTGCCGCTTGGGCTTGTGCTTTGGCTTGCGGGGCTTCGACGGCTTGTGCGTCTTCGTTGGCTTAGCGGGTGGAGTGATCGTCGTCGGCACCGGCGTCGCAACAGGCACTTCGGGAGCGACAGCGGGCGCGGTCTTGTCGTCCGAGGCTGGTTGCGACTGGTTGCGGGAGAGCAGGTCGAACGCTGGGCCAATAAAGACAACCGCGGCCATCAGGGCTGCAACGACGGATGTGCAAACAGTGACACGCAGGATGCTGGTTGCTGGACGGCGGCGGTCGAAGATTGCGTGCCGTCGGTGTTGGTGGTTGGGGAGGGGTGTCATGCGGCGTCCTTGGGGTGTGCGAGTCGGGAGAGGTGCGGGTCGTTGAAGAACGGGCGGAGCGTGAGCTTTGCGGGCGGCAGGTTGCCGTACAGAAGCAGCGCGGTGTCCTGTGGGAGTTGGCGCAGTTCGTTGATTGCCGCGAGCGGTCGGTAGCGGGTCGAGTCAGTGCGGCTCGTGCCGGTCGTTGAGTGTGAGTGAGTGACTTCGTGGGTGGTGTGCTCGCCCAGCAGGCGGGTCATGAGTTCGAGCAGGTCGCGGTCCGATGTGCCGGGCAGCAGCAGCTTGGCGGTATGGTTGTTGACGACCGTTCCAGCCCGCGTGCGGTAGCGGGCGGTGACCTGTGCGAGGTCTTGGAAGACGGTGACGAGTTGAATGCCGTATGCGCGGCAGGTGGCGGCGATCTCCGCGAGGTCGTGCAGGGGTGCGATGTTTGCGGCCTCGTCGAGCACTACCAGCAGGCTCGGGTCGAGCGGCCCATCCTTTTCGGCGCTGAGGGTCGCGCTGCGCAGCATGTCCTTGACCAGCGCCGCGAACACTGGCCGCAGCCGCGCTTGATCCTCCGCTGGCGCGCAGACATACAGTGTCCCTTTGCGCTTCAGGATGGTGGCGGGGTCAAGGCTGTCTGCGATCGTGCAGTCGGTCATCGAAGGGCTTGCCCACGCGCGCAGCATGACCTCGGTTGACGCATACACGTTCGCGAGTGTGCGCTCCTCGCGGTTCTGGCTTGCCGCCCACGATTGCGCGGCGCGTGTCGCACCATGTCGCGTGAGGATCTCGGTAATGGCTGCCTGTTCGCGGGTGTCGACCCATTCAACGACGTGCCGCATCGTCTTGTCCTCGAGCGCGGCCGCATGCAGCAGAGCTTCGAGCATCTTGGCTGCCATCGTGTCCCAGAAACGG
>CAYNNW010000368.1:0-2765 GCA_964398435.1 uncultured Gaiellales bacterium
CAGAACTATGAAATCGGACATGCAACCAATCACAGGCGCAGACCTCATCGCGGTTGGCATCCAGCCGGGCCCCTTGTTCGGAGTTGCACTGGCGGCAACCAAGGCGGCCGCTGGGGCAGCGGATCGTGAAGTCGCGCTCGCTCGCGTCGCGGAGGTGGTGGCCGCACCTGAAGACGCTCTCGTTGACACCCACTTCGGCGCTCTTGCTGCCGCGCTCATCGAGAAGGCCGACGCCGATGCCATCAGCGAGGCCGCAGCATTCGTTGAACGCGACGAGCCAGCTCCGTACCAGAGCTGGTGCTTGGCACCCGACGAAAAAGCCGTGCAGCAAATGCGCAATTCAATGCGACTACCGAGCGCTGTTCGCGGCGCACTTATGCCTGATGCACATATGGGCTACGGACTGCCGATTGGTGGTGTGCTCGCTACCGAGGGAACCGTGGTTCCATATGCAGTGGGGGTGGATATCGCTTGCCGCATGAAGCTCACCGTGTTGGACATCGATCCGCGCGACCTCATTGGGCAACGGGAACGCTTCGAAAAAACACTGCTCAAGCAAACGGCCTTCGGCGTCGGAACGGTGCTCGACAAGAGTGAGCAACTCGACCACGACGTGCTCGACGCTGAACGGTGGAGCGACTTACCACTCCTGCGCGGATTGCGAGACAAGGCCGCGACACAGCTTGGCACGTCAGGATCCGGCAACCACTTTGTCGAATTTGGAGTCCTGACGCTCAACGCGGCAGATCTTGGGCTTGTAGCGGGCCAATACCTCGCGGTCATGTCACACTCCGGCTCGCGAGGAGCAGGCGCAAAGATCGCAGGCCACTTCACAAAGCGCGCGCGAGACCTGCACCCCAACCTCCCACCGGAGCTTTCGCACCTGGCCTGGCTTGATCTCGACACCGAGGATGGCCAGGCGTACTGGCTCGCTATGAACCTGATGGGCGACTATGCCTCGGCCTGCCATTGGGTGATCCACGAACGGATTCGTCGCGCGCTCAAGTCGAAGGCACTTGCCAGCATCGAGAACCACCACAATTTCGCCTGGATCGAAGAGCACGACGGGCGCGAACTTGTGGTACACCGCAAGGGGGCGACCCCAGCCGGCGAGGGCGTACTTGGTGTAATCCCCGGATCGATGGCGAGCCCCGCATTTGTCGTGCGCGGAAAGGGCTCCGACGCGAGTCTCAAGAGCGCATCCCACGGGGCAGGTCGGGTGATGAGCCGCACCGCTGCCAAGGAACGATTCACTTGGCGCGACGTACGACCCATTCTTGAGGACGCCAACGTTACGTTGCTGTCAGCAGGCATTGATGAAAACCCCGGCGTATACAAGGACATCCGCGAAGTCATGGCCCAACAGGCAGATCTTGTAGATATTGTGGCGCGATTCGACCCGCGCATTGTGCGGATGGCTGATGGTGGAGAAAAGCCCGAGGATTGACAAGCGAACGATAGGTCCGGGGCACTCACTCAGCAGACTATGGGACACTACATGCCCGTGTCTTCTGATTCCGAACTCGATAACTCGTGATCGAGCCGCTCGCCACGATTGCGAACCTGACGCGTCCCCGACGCAGCGACTTCCCTGACAACCGTGCTGGATGGCTCGTCGATCTGCTCGCCGGCATCACTGTTGGAATCGTTGCACTCCCGCTTGCGCTCGGTTTTGGCGTGGCCTCTGGCGTGGGTGCTGAAGCGGGGCTGATCACCGCAATCGTTGCGGGCGCGATTGCCGCACTCTTTGGTGGCTCAAGCCTGCAGGTATCTGGACCGACCGGGGCCATGACGGTGGTGCTGGTTCCTGTGATCGCCCAGCACGGCGTCGATGCAGTGCCACTCCTGGCGATCACGGCGGGAGTCATGGTGCTGGCTGGCGGCTGGTTGGGTTTGGGGCGCGCTATCACGCTCGTGCCCTGGCCAGTAGTGGAGGGCTTCACCTGTGGTATTGCGGCGATCATCCTCCTTCAGCAGATACCGATCGTGCTTGATGTACCGCGCTCGCACCTACAGAACACGCTGCCCACGACAATCCATGCACTGCAGACCGCCTCCTGGTCGACTGCCGGACCCGCAATCGCGCTTGCATTCGGAGTTGCGTTGATGATGGTTGTGATGCGGCGCATCGCCCCAGCATTTCCCGCATCACTGGCAGCGATTGTCGTCGCAACCGGCGCTGCGTTCCTGCTGAAACTCGACACCACCACTGTGGGAACGATGTCAATCGATCGTCTGGTGCCGCACATCGACATCCCAGGCAACGGCGAGTTGCGCCCGTTGGTGACTGCTGCAGCAATCATTGCGCTGCTAGCCGCTCTGGAAAGCCTCCTCAGCGCGCGCGTTGCCGACGGAATGAGCGATGCCGAACCTACTGAACCGGATCGTGAGCTGGTCGGTCAGGGACTAGCCAATATTGCGAGCGGCGTGTTCGGCGGCATGCCTGCCACGGGTGCGATTGCCCGCACGGCCGTCAACGTTCGAGCCGGTGCCCGCACTCGGGCTGCCGCGATGTTCCACAGTCTTGTGCTGGTGGTTGCACTTGTCGGAGCGGCGCGCGTCGTATCGCAGATTCCGGTTGCTGCACTTGCCGGAGTTCTGATGGTGACTGCCGCGTGGATGATCGACGTTCCAACTGCCCGCGCGCTCCTCCGAGCATCACGCTCCGACGCGTTGCTGTTTTCGCTGACAGCCGCAACAACAGTTCTTTTCGACCTGGTACTCGCGGTTCATGCAGGAGCCGCTCGGAAGGAGCGAGACGAGCT
>CAYNNW010000369.1:0-2735 GCA_964398435.1 uncultured Gaiellales bacterium
CGTGACGGTCGACGATCGACAGCTCCCGCTCAAGCCGATCACGCGCAGCTGCCAGACTGGGACGGCCGGCATAGCGACGGTGCAGCTCACCCTGACACAGCTCATACAGCTGCCGGCTGCTGCTGTGCCCGCCACGCCCGTCGAAGTCGGGATAGCGATATCCCAGGTCGGTTGTCAGATCGAACTCGATCGAATCCGCGATGCGTCGTGTTGCGGCAACGGCGTCGGGATACTCGGCAAACCGGGCTGCCATCAGTGATGGCGCGCGCATCACCAGTGCCATGTTGCCGGCACGCTGCTGTTCGCAGGCATCGATCACCCGGCCGCTGCGCACCGCCACCAATGCCTCACGCAGTCGACCGCGGGCCAGCGAGTGTGCATGGATGTTGCCTGTTGCAACCACGGGAAGCCCCGCACGCTGGGCCAGCTGTGCAAGCGCCATCAGTCGCTGTCGGTCGCCCCGCTGGAGCGGCATCTGCATTTCCACATACAGCTGCTCATTACTGAATGCGGCTGCCAACTCACGCAGCAGCGTAACTGCCCGCGATTCTGCCCGATCGCGCAGATCAGGCGTCAACAGTCCGTTGCGGGCACACCCGCTGAGCAGCACGAGCCCGTCCGCGTATTCACACAGCTGCTCGATACTGAGCTCAGGGTCGGGACGCTCTGCCGTACCACGAATACGGGGAGACTCGTTGGGCGGACGCCCTGGTGGCTGTGTTCCCTCGGCGCGACGGCGCCGACGCTGCGGCTGCGCAGGCTCACCGTGGTGCGCACGACGGGGTGCCCACGCTGCAGTCAGCATTCGACAGAGATTGTGATAGCCCGTCGCGGTTCGGGCGAGCACGGTGACGTGTGCGAGTTCGCCGTCGCGACGGCGGACCGTGACCTCGGCTCCGGTGATGGGCCTGATCCCCACATCGTTTGCCGCCTGCGCGAACTCGAGTGCGCCGCACAGGTTGTCGTGATCAGTCAGCGCCCAGGCGTCGTAGCCCAGCTGCTGCGCCGCGACAACCAGTTCGTCCGGCCGCGAGGCTGCGTCCAGGAACGAGTAGGCAGAGTGGGCGTGCAGCTCGACATAGGGGGCATCGTTTCGGGAGCGACTCACACTCCCAGTGTATCGAACATATGTTCGATCAGCGTGGTGCTACGGGGCCCAGAGTCGACCGAGCCAGCCAAATGCTGCACCCTGCCGCCACTCTGCGAGGAATCCCGCAATCGGTGGATGCAGCGGAATCCCCATCAACTCGCTACGCGCCATCCAGCGGACCTCACGGATCGCGCGGTCGCTGGAGCGCACCTGCGTCATCTGCTGTTCATCGGCACGAACCGCAAAGACCACGTGCACGACGTGGCGACGCAATCCGGTGCCGGGTGGCGCAATCGATTCGACCATCGCGACCGGAGCCAGCACACGGACGTCGGTCAGGCCCGTCTCCTCGGCAAGTTCGCGTACGAGCGCATCGGTCATCGCCTCGCCACCCTCGACTCCACCACCTGGCAGCATCCAGCGCGGTCGATCGTTGCGTCCCTGCCGCACGAGCAGCACCCGGTCTTCGCTGTCGATCACCAGCGCGGACACCCGAATTCTTGGTGGTCGATGTGTCGGTGGATTCGCGTTCACGACGCATCCCCCACGGACGCACCGCCTGAACCAAAGCCCCCGGTCGAACCGAAGCCGGCATCGTTGCGCGTCGCGGCAGGCAGCTCATCGACCTCGACCGCGGCCGCCAGAACAACGGGCACCACAACCAGCTGGGCGATGCGGTCCCCACGCCGAATCTCGAATGCCTCGTCCTGGTCGTGATTCACCAGAACCACTTTCACTTCGCCACGGTAGCCCGCATCGATCACGCCTGGGCCGTTGACCACTCCAATGCCGTGCCGCGCAGCCAGCCCCGAACGCGGGCAGACGAGCCCGGCATGCCCGGCAGGCAATGCAATTGAGATGCCTGTCGGAACCACAGCCCGCGCACCCGGCTCGAGCACCAGATCAACAATGCTGCACAGGTCAAGACCTGCATCATCATCGTGTGCCCGTGCAGGTACGACTGCGTCAACCCCAAGTCGTCGAACGGCAAGAGCTTTCATCGTGCTGCTGCCTCATCCTGCCGATACTGTTCGATGCGCCCCAACATTCGCTGGGGAACGTGTGCCACAGCACGAATCCCATGTTCGGTGTCGGTCCGCTGCACCGGCGCTCCGGCCTCATACAGTGCGTTGAGCACACCGGCGTCCGAGTATGGAATCAACAGATCGACCTCGATCCAGCGATCAGCGAACATCTCGCCGATCCGGTTCATCAGTGCATCAAGGGCCGTATGTTGGGCAGCTGAAATCAGCACCGCATCGTCGTGCCGTCGCAGCACGCGCTCGCGCTCTTCCTGGTCCAGGCGGTCGGCCTTGTTCAGCGCCAGCAGCTGCGGAATCGAGCCGGCTCCAATCTCGTCCAGGACCTCGCGCACGGCGCGCAACTGACGCACACGGTCGACCTCGGGAAGACTGGCGTCGGCAACGATCACCACGAGGTCGGCCTGCAGCGTCTCCTCCAGTGTCGAGGCAAATGCATCGACCAGCTGATGTGGAAGCCGTTCGATGAATCCCACGGTGTCCGTCACCAGATACCGCCGACCGTTGCACTCGTACGAGCGCGTCGTTGGATCCAGTGTCTCGAACAGCCGGTCCCGCATGCTGACGCTCGACCCGGTCAGGGCATTCAGCAGCGTCGACTTGCC
>CAYNNW010000370.1:0-2733 GCA_964398435.1 uncultured Gaiellales bacterium
ATCCACTCGGCGACGTTGTCGAGGACGAATCGATCGTGGGTGATGGCCACAACCGTGCCCGGATACTTTGCCAGGTGCTGCTCGAGCCAGAGCACGCTCTCTGCGTCGAGGTGGTTGGTGGGCTCGTCCAGCAGCAGCAGGTCCGGCTGGCGCAGCAGCAGCCGCGCCAGGGCAACGCGGCGCTTCTCACCGCCCGAGAGGTTGGTGACAGGCCAGTCGCCAGGCGGCACGCGCAGCGCATTCATTGCCATGTCGATGCGACTATCAAGGTTCCAGCCATCGCCGTGGTCGATCACCTGCTGCAGGTCCGCCTGTTCGGCGAGCAGCGTGTCGAAGTCGGCCTCGGGATCCGCCATTGCCATGCTGACTTCGTTGAATCGCGCCAGTGCATCCCGCATGGTGGCCAAACCATCTTCGACGTTCTCGCGAACGGATCGTGATTCATCCAGTTCCGGCTCCTGCTCAAGCAGGCCGACCGATTTGTCCTTGGCCAGCCAGGCATCACCGCGGAATTCCGTGTCCCTGCCAGCCATGATCCTGAGCAGGGTTGACTTGCCGGCGCCGTTGTCGCCGACGATGCCGATCTTCGCGCCAGGCAGAAACGCCAGCGTGATCTCCTTCAGGACTTCGTGTGACGGCGGATAGACCTTGGTCAGCTTCTGCATCACGTAGATGTACTCGTCAGCCATGTCCTGGGTGCTCCTTGGCGGGTGCGGGTGTATGCGCAGGTGTGCGCAACTACGCGGAGATGTTATCCGTATTCAGCGTGCCAGGGCAGCTGGCATGCGCGGCGCAGGCCACCGCTCGGCAGGAAGGAGGTCGCGCCGGACCGAATACCGAACGTATGCATGCGACATCGACCGCACCGCCAGAGTTCGCTGACCAGCCCGGTCCAGAATTTGGCATAGCTCCACCGGGGCGAGTGGCCTCGCTGCCGCCGTTTCGATGGGTTCACCGGTTCATGGAGTGGCGCGAAGCCCCATATCGGGCTGATCGTGTCCCCGACAACCGTGGGCGCCGATACCCGGAGATATGGCGACACCTGGGGCGATCGATGATCGGTGCAGGGATGCCGTTGCTCGTGGAAGACATGGTGACGGGCGGCAAGCGTGAAACATGGCTGTCCGACCGACTGGACGAGATGGTTGACGCGTTCTATGCATTTGCCATGCTGCTGATGTTCACGACCACATTTAGCGCTGATCAGCTGTTCACCGATCGCGGCAACCCGATTCCGTACAAGGACTACGTCGGGGTCATTCACCACCTGATTTCGCAGCCATCGCCATTCTCAAGTCCGGTCGCGGTCACGATCACGATGTTCATGGGGGCCGGGTTTTCCTGGTATCTGACGCGTTCGCTGCTGCGGCACATCACCCAGGTCGATCGACGACTGACACTGTGGGTAATGGCACTGCTAGGCACCGTTGCCGCGCTCACCGTTTCCGTTCCTCACGTCGTTGCCGGGTCGTACTCCAAAGGGGCAGTTGACGAGGCTCCGTGGTACATGCTGTTCTCGGTGGTGCCGGCATGGTTGTTTGCCACATGCCAATACCGGGCCTGGCGACACGCATGGCGATCGCCAGATCTGCTGACGCCCGAGGCCCGCACGCCGGGATTTCGCCAGGCCGTGCGGCTACTTCGCTGGTATTCGTGGATGTGCATGTGGGGGCTGCTGAGCGTTATCTGGTTCCTGCTGCCAACCTCGTTCACCGAAGCCTTCCCGCTGGTACTGGAAGTTCCGATCTATTTCATTGCGGTTGCTGGAACGCTTATCGGTGCTCAGTTCGCGGTGATCGTATTGTGGTGGCCGGCTCGCCGACTTGTGCAACGAGGCACGCCGGCCAACACGCCGCCGGTTGATGCAGACGAGGTCAGCGCAGCCTGACAGTCAGTCGCCGATGATCGGAAGTCGATGACAGCGTTGTGCCGAGTGGCCGGGTTTCCTCACGGTCCATCCGGGCGAGGAATTCCATCTCGTTAAGGCCGAGCAGGATTGCGCTGCCGATTCCAATCGCAACCGTCCAGGGCTTGGCCAGCAGCGGCGAGGTCGTGGCATCCAACAGCAGATCCACGCCTCTGAATCCCTGACGGAATGAGTGCGTGGCCGCGACGCCCAGCAAGCCGACTGCAGTGACACCACCCGCAAACTGTAGAACGCCGCTGCGCCCCGCCTTGGTGTCATGCAGCCCCGAGAATCCGTTCTCGCGGATCCCATCGAACAGATTGGGGACGACCGAGGTCATGTTCAGCGCGGTAATGCCGAGGGCAGCCATCGCTGATGCGCGATACAGGTAGCGGTCAAGCCGGGTGAATGAGCGTCCGTGTGATGCGACCGATGCGATGAGCGGTGCGGCCGGATCGACAAGGTTGGTGGTCGGGGCGGCCATCAGCATCTGCCGCACCGCCATCGGCGCGCGCCCCAGTCCGTGCTTCAGCTCGGTGGCATGCAGCGCGGTACCCTCCAGCACACTGAAGCGGGAGAATGGCCGGACGACGCCGAGATCCGGGATCAGTTTGGCGGCGCGATATGCCTCCGGGATCTTGACCCCGGCACGGATGCCATCGAGTGCCTTGTGTCCGAGTCCGCCGATGAAGCCTGCGGCAATAAGCGATTCACTGAGTGCCGAGCGGGCCTGGTGTGCTCCAGCGTTGTGGATGGTGGGATTGTTGGTTGGGCGATCAGGCTCGGGCGCCGAGGCTGCATACGTGCGTGCAGCAAGCGGCATTCGT
>CAYNNW010000371.1:0-813 GCA_964398435.1 uncultured Gaiellales bacterium
GGGGCAACCCGACGGAAAGTGCAACAGAGAGTAGACCGCCTACCCCGATCGGCGCGAGCCGATTGGGCGGTAAGGGTGAAACGGTGCGGTAAGAGCGCACCAGCGGCCGCGGAAACGCAGTCGGCTCGGTAAACCCCACCCGGTGCAACGCAAACAGGAGTGATGAGGCTGCCCGCCGAGCTCCGGGTTGCGGCTAGAGCGGCGTCGCGAGGCGTCGCCCAGATGGATGGTCACCGCCCGTGCCAGCCGGCACGGGAACAGAATCCGGCGTACAGGCCCGCTCCCGCCTGACTCGGCTCAGCTGCCCGCGGCGTGCTGTTGGTAGAGCTCGTCACTGAGGTATTCGCTGGCTGTCTCACGCAGCACGTCAGCAAGCGCGGAGGCGCGGAAGGTTCCATCGTCGCGAAGCTGCCGCGGCAGGTGGTCTGCGGCCAGCACGTAGCCGTGTCGAAGCACGAGGCGCAGCATCTCGGCGCAGTCTCGCGCACGTCGCGGCGATTCGCCGACGAATGCCACGGCCGCACGCAACGCAACCGGCAGCTGATCGCCGGCCCGATGCGTTGTCTCCAGCACGTGACCGACCTGCTCCACCAGGCCGAGCGTCTCTGCTGGACTTGCGGATTCACCGGTTGCACCGACGATGCCGCCCAGAACGCTGCGACAGCCAAGCTTCGACTCGTCGTCGCGCACGGATTCGGCGTGACGCCGCAGCGCATTTCGGGTGCTGCGGACTGCAATCTCCATCGGTGGCGGGCCGTGCTTGGCGCCGCCTCGTGGGCCGCTGCCAGGCCGGCCTGGGCGCTGTCCACCGCC
>CAYNNW010000371.1:823-2730 GCA_964398435.1 uncultured Gaiellales bacterium
CGCCAGCCGCGCACCAGGCGGCTGGCCCGCAGCCGCAGCTCGCTGCCCGGCGCCGCGCTTGTCAGCCGAGGCACCGGCCTCACCACCGCGTGACTCAGCAGCGCCGCCGCCACGGGATCGACCACGGCCACGCTTCTTGCCACCTTTGCCGGGCGCATCGCCACGACCTGCGGGCTTGGCTCCGCCCTGTCCTGTCGCCCCATCACGCTCCGGCTGCGCGTCCGCTGCCGGCTTGCCCTCACCAACGGTGCCTGGCTGCCCGGCTGGCTTTTCGCCGCGACGAACGCGGCCCTTGCCGCCAGGCGGCCCCTCGGACGCCCCTCGTCCGGCGCCGCCGCGCGAGCGCTTTGGCTTTCCGCCCCGTGAATCGTTCGCAGGGCGACCCGCACCAGGTCGCGCGCCACTCACCGTGGGGCGGTCCTTGCCCGCAAGATGCGGGAGCAATCGGGGGATATCCTCGTCCATTCGCCGGATCGTACCTGACTTCGGTCAGGATTCCACTACGACGGGGCTGCCCAGCAGCAACAGAGGCTTCAGCTTTCGCAGGGTTGACTCCGAGACGCGCAGGCAGCCCGCACTTGAGGGGGTGCCGATCGTGGAGGGTGAGTTCGTGCCGTGAATGGCCAGCTGATCCTTGCCACGCCAGCCGGCCGGCAGGCGGGTCTGGATTCCCGACATCCCAAAGGCGTAGCCGCCGAAGTAGGGCTGAGATCGAGGCACCTCACTGCGGTCGGTCACCCAGTAGCGCCCGGGTGGAGTCGGCGAGGCAGATGCACCGATCGCAGTCGGCGCGTCGACCACGAGCTTGCCTCCGTCCCAGGCCCTGAGACGCCGCTCACGCAGCGAGATGCGGACGAAGGCGCCGGTGGTGTACGTCTCGATGCCGTCAAGATCGACCCAGCCGGCGCGACGGCTTCGCGACCAGGGCACCGTCACCAGGCCGTACCGCCCATCCGAGCTCGTCTGCTGGATCCAGGCCCAGGTCGCACTGCCGAGGTAGCGCGACCGCGCCGGCAGCGTGCCGATTCGTGTGCCGCCGCCCGGCTGGCTGCGAATCGACAGGTCACGCGGGATCACCGCAACCGTACTGACCGTTGGCACGGGCGCAGCGGCGCGATCGGCGCCAGAAGTATTACTGCGAGCCTCGATGGCCCCCGCAGCGGCCGAGCTGGCGGCAGCATCGTCAAGCGACTCTGATGATGCCGCGTCGAGTTCGGCGCTGGCTGTGCGCGATTCGACTGCGCTACTGGCAGTGGGATCAGGCACGACACCGGTCTCTGCCGCAGCGCGGGTGGCGCGGGCGGATGCAGTGCTGACTGGTGTGCCTGACTCGCCAGCTGTGCCCGCAGCCATATCGGCACGCGTCGCACTGGCAAGGGGGCCGGCCTGCGACGTCTGAGAGCCGTCGAAGACCCAGACGCCGCCCAACGTTGCGGTCGCAGCAAGCAGCGCCAGCACCACAACGCGGACCAGGTATGCCGACGAGTACGAGGACATACACCTCGCATCGGCACGTCATACGACTCGCTCAAGGCCGGATCACGGCCCAGAACGGCGGTTCGCTCAGGAGCGCGCTAGAGGCTGCGAATCAGCCCGGTGACCACACCGACGATGCTGAGCTCCCCCTCGGGCACGATCGGCTCGTACGCGGGGTTCTCGCTGAGCAGTTCGACGCGCCCGGATCGCCGCGACAGCCGCTTGCAGGTCGCATCACCATCAACGAGAGCAACGACGACCTGGCCGTCATCTGCAGCGGGCTGGCTGCGCACGACGACAACGTCACCGTCGAGCATGCCGGCACCGGTCATTGAATCTCCCCGAACGCGCAGGAGAAAGCTGCTGCCGGAGCGCGTCAGCGACCGCGGCACATCGATCCAATCGTCAACGTGCTGTTCTGCCAGCAGCGG
>CAYNNW010000372.1:0-2724 GCA_964398435.1 uncultured Gaiellales bacterium
TCCAGCTCGCCAGTGACCAGCGTCGAATCGAGCCGTCGTCGTCGTAGGTGCGCTGACCGGCAATGACCCGACCCAGTATCAGTGCACACGGTATTGCGACGCCGACATAGCCGAGATAGAGCAGCGGTGGGTGCGCAATCATCCACGGATTCCTGAGTGACGGGCTCAGCCCCGTACCGTCGGTGGCCAGCTCACCGGCAAGTGCGAATGGTCGTGCGACCACGGCAACAAGGACTGCGAAGAACAGCGACGTCGCCGCAAGCATGACGACGGCCCATGCCCGCGCGGGGTCGACGCCGCGGTCGGGCTCGCCAGCGCGGAAGACCAGGGTTGCAGTCATCGAGACCAGCAACAACAACCACAGCAGCAGCGACCCCTCCTGACCTGCCCAGAATGCCGACGCTGCCAGGGGGGCCGGCAACCCGATATTGGTGCGCCGTACGACGTACTCGAGCGCGAACTCGTGTGATACGAGACCGAGTATGAGCAGCAGTGAACCAACCACGACAACCGCAACGAGCCAGCCGAGACTGACCCGTGTCCTGACCCAGCTGTGCTGCGCCACGTCACTGTCGGCTGTGGTTGATCGCCAGGCATGGACCAACGTCGATACCGACAGCACCACTGCTGCGAGCATCAACGCCTGTCCCGCGAGTGCAATGACCATCAGCTGCCCCCGTCAGACGCCCGAAGACGCCTTCGGCCCCGCAGTTCCGTCTTCGAACTTGGACGGGCACTTCGTGACGAGCGAGTTGTCGACCGCTCTGAAGCGTCCGGATACGAGTGAGCCCCGGACAATGACGTGGCGCCCGGGTCTGAAGGCGTCGGGAACACTGCCACGGTAGTCAACCCGAATCGGATGGCGCCCCTTCATATCGGTCATGCGGAACGCGATCCTTTCGCCGCGCTCTCCGGTAACTGGCCCGGCCGCAACACCGACAAGCTCAACAGTCGACCGCGTGGCTTCGCGCTTTCGCGCTGCAAGCTCCTGCACCTCGATGACCGGCTCCTGGGTTCCGCCTCCCGCGAGCGCGGCGTACAGCATGAACGCGACGAGAATCGATGCGGTCGAAAGCGCCGCGAGAAGCCTGGTGCGCCGGTTCATGCGCAGGAGTGTACTTGAGCGCCACTCCCCCCGTACCGGTACCGCAACGCAGATTTGTACGGGAAATGCCGATGGGGACCGGCTGGTGGCCGGTCCCCATCGGAGGTGACTGAAGCGCAGATATGTGCCGAACCGGATCGGTGATCCGTCTCAACGGAGCGGGCGTCTGCGCCGGTCGCTCCGCTCCGACATCATTCCTCAGCCGACAGTGACGTCGACCGGGGAGCCGGTGGCATTGGCCATCGCCTGGGCGCTGGCAAGTGCGTTACGTACACGGCCGCCGTAGTAGCCACCGTAGCCGTAGCGTCGGTACCCGGTGCCGCGGCCTCCGTAGCCATAGCCGTAGCCGTACCGTCCGCGAGCCTGGGCGACGCCCATCATGCGGCCTGTCGACATACCCTGTGACCACCCATTGTTGAAGGCAGTTGCCTGGGTGCGCAGCTGTTCGTACTTGGCAAGAAATTCCATCTCCGTGCGGCCCTGCTTGCGACCGACGTTCCATCCGGAATCGCGACCACGGATCTCTCCTTCACGCCCAGCCAACGCCTCATAGCGGTGAAGTTCGTTCCAGGTTGGTCCACGGTTGAGCCCGACCACGTATCCCGCAGCGGCTGCGATGGCGGCAACGACAATGGCAACCAGTGCGATTGCCGCCTTGCCGCCCGATCCATCAGATGCAGGTGCCTGCATGATCATCGGTGCAGGGGCTGGGGAGTGTGAGAACGTCGGGACCGTGACTGCTGTCGAGGTCGAGTCGAGCGTCGCATCGAGGTGCTTCGTATACGGCGAGTTCACGTCGATCCTTCCTTTGGGGAACCGGTCGAAGGCTCACACCTCCGCCGGATTTGTGTTCGGCACCAGAAACATCGGGGGACGGGGGCTGCCAGTGTGCGAATCTCGAGGAGCTTTGGCCCTCGTGGGCAGCGGCGTGGCCGTCGGCGGCCAGCGCCTCCGCGCGCGTCGACGCACCCCGAAGGTGCACCGGCCCCCGCACAGTGGCGGTACCATCACGCCCGAACCAGTGTGAAGGCGCTGCACAGGATCCTGCGGTGCGGAACGGAACGGTGCAACTGATGACGCTCACCAGGTATCGGAAACACGCCGACATCGCGCTGGCCCTGCTGTGGTTCATTGTGGTCTCCGGTGCAACCGTTCGGCTTACCGGATCCGGACTCGGATGTCCTGACTGGCCGTCCTGCAACGGCATGCGCCCCGTGCCGGGCTCGCTGGAGCAGCATTCGATCATTGAATTCACGAACCGGATGATTGCGTTTCCCGTTCTGGCATTCACCGTTTCCAGCGCCTGGCTGTCGTCGCGTATCTCCGGTCCCCGTCGACGCGATCTGATCTGGGGATCCAGGTTGGCACTCAGCGGCGTTCTCGCCGAGGTCGTCGTTGGCGGTGTGTCTGTCCGCTTCGACCTTGCACCGGTATTCGTCTCGATCCACTTTCTGCTGAACATCCTGATCCTGCTGGCCGCGACCTGGACGGCATGGAGCGCTCGTCGCCCCGCTCCGCTCGATATCCGTGCACTTCGTGGTGCCGTTCCCCTCGAGCGGCGGCTGACTGCGCTTGCACTGATCGTTGTGGGGCTCGTCGTGATCGTTGCAGGGGTTCTT
>CAYNNW010000373.1:0-2719 GCA_964398435.1 uncultured Gaiellales bacterium
GACCGGGTCGGGCAGGTCGAGCTGCGGGTCGTGCCCGGGCGCTGCAACTCTTCGGGCGAGCCTCGTTGTGAGTGTCGAACAGGCTGCCTCAACAAGTGTGGCGGCCTCATCAACGCTGATTGATTCAGGGCGGCCCGTTCCGATGAGGTTGCGGGCGGCGTCGCCAACAAAGTCGTCGCGCGCAGTCAGATCTTCCAGATCTGGAAGGGCGGGTTGTGTGCGAATGCGAATCTGCTCGACGAACAGCTGCTCGGTCGAAATGTCCAGGGCGCGACCTCGAAGGCGCGATTGCCACTCGGCGGGATCAGCAGTAATGCCATCGTGCGCCGGCCCGCGCCCGACCAGTCGAATGCGGGCAATGTGCGTCAACTCGGGATGGCGGGAGACGATCTCAGCCAACGAATCGACGATGTGGTCGAGCACGTCGTCCGCATCACCGCGCTCGTCGATCGCGCACGTCAGATCATGCCATCGCACCACGTCAAGATCGTGGTGCTGCGGTTCACCGACCAGCTGACCCGCCTCGACTTCGAAGACCGTTGCTCCGCGGGGACCAACCTCGCCGACATCGCGGCCCTGAATGTTGCCGGGAAAGACGATCCACGGCGCCGGCCCCTGCTGGCTTCGCTGGTGCACGTGGCCGAGCGCCCAATACTGGTAGCCACGCGCCGTCAGATCGGCAATCGAACACGGGGCGTAGCGGTCGTGGCCGGCCGACCCGGTCAGCGACGTGTGCAGCATCCCGATGTTGAACATGTCCGGCACCGGGTCCGGATAGTCGAGCACGATGTTGTCTTCAAGTACCGGCGCGTCGAATCCCCGACCGTGCACTACGACGCCCAGATCGTCGAAGGCGACTGATGCCGCCCGGTCAACGGGCAGACATGTAACGCCCTCGATCGCAGGCAGCCGAATACTCATCTTCGAGCGGGCATCGTGGTTGCCGCTGATGATCACGACTTTGGTCCCCTGTGCAGCGATCGCCGTCAGCAACGAAGCAGCCTCGCGCATCGTCGGGAGATCGGTGTCACCATCGAACAGGTCGCCGGCGATCAACAGTAGTCCAGCAGATTCGGTTCGACACAGGTCGGCGAGCCGTTCACATGCACGCATGGGTGCCTGCCGGATGCGCGCGGCAGCAACCTCACCCAATTCATCCAGCCCGGCAAGCGGACTGCCGAGATGAATATCTGCTGCGTGAACGACTTTCATGCGACTCCTGGAATCCGTCAGACCTCACCCTACGATGTCGCACGGTGAATCACGAATCATTCAGGAGTGTACGCGGCCTGCGACAGGCGCAGGCGGGTGTCGGCCGGATCAGTTCGACGGAGGAATGAGGCTGAGCACGAACTGCTCAAGCGTTCCTTCGGCGGGCTGCACCAGCACGAATCCCTGACCGCTCATCTCCATCTGGAACAGCTCACCTGAACCACGACCGATCAGCGTCTTGAGCATGCCATCGCTTTTGGTGATGTTCGTCTGCAGCGAGCTCGACCAGGCGATCGCAGCATTCAAATCGACGCACGTACGCGCAGATGCCGCATCGAGCATCACCGGTGTGCCGCGGCTGGTCATTGCGACCCAGCCCGTGCCCTTGAGCTGCACGTTGAAGAATCCGCCGGCCAGCATTCCTGCGCCCTTGACGCGGACGATGTCCCACTCGAGACCCGTCTCAAATGCCAGCACATTGCCGCCATTGACGGTCAGCGCATCATTTTCCAGGTAGACAAGATGAATCTCGCTGGCGTTGTGTGCGATGAAGACCTCGCCGCTGCCGCTGACGGTCATCAGCTGCAGATCCTCGCCCGTGAACATCTTCTTCAGGAGCTTCTTGGCGCCTGCCCCTTCGTAGGCGAAGTTGACGTCGCCCTGGTAGGCGACCATCGAGCCCTGTCGCGCCCGAACCTCGCCATTCAGCTTCAGCTTGAGCATGCGCTCGTTCTGCAGCACGAAGGGCGAGTCGACCTGTGTTTCCGCGAATTCCTGACCAAAGAGTGTGCTTTTCATGGTGAGGTCACTACCCGGTCCAGCCAATCCTGAACATCAACCGGTATTTCGCAGCGCGGCGGCAATTCCGGCGATCGATCTGGCCAGAACGCGGGCAGTCTCATCCCGGCCGCTACTCCCGGGCGCGGCCGCCCGATATTCGGCCAACAACTCCACCTGGATGGCGTTCATCGGATCGACATACGGGTTGCGCAGGCGGATGCTGCGCTGCAACGCAGGCTTGCGTTCGAGCAGCCGGTCACAGTCGATCGTCGCGCAGACCGCCCACACCGTCGCATCATGTTCCGCAGCAATCCGCTGCCAGATCTGATCCCGATTGGCAATGCCATCGGTCAGCCCCAGATACGACGCAGCGATAGGCATGCTCGCCTTTGCAAGGGTCATCTCAAGATTGTCGATCACGGCGCGGAACAGGGGCCAGCGCGCGTACATGTCGCGCAGGAGCGGCAGGCCAGCGTCGCGATCATTGACGAGTGGTTCAAGAGCACTACCAACGCCGTACCAGGCGGGAAGCAGACAGCGGTTCTGGGTCCAGCCGAACACCCACGGGATCGCGCGCAGCGACGCGAGCCACTCCGCATCATCCACGTTACCGGTGGCCCGTGATGCGGGCCGCGATCCGACGTTGAGTAGGGACAGCTCATCGACGGGCGTGAAAGCGCGAAAGAAGCTGACGAAGCCCGGGGTGTGTCTCGTCAGCGCCACAAAT
>CAYNNW010000374.1:0-2718 GCA_964398435.1 uncultured Gaiellales bacterium
TGAAGCCGAACACGGCGCTCGATGATGCTCATGTCGTGGTTGCGGCCGTTGCGCTGACTGCTGCGCCATTGCTCGTGCTGCTCAGCGGTAAGGCGTCGGCACCCGCGTTCGCGCTGCACGGCATCGGTGCAATGGCGATGTTCGGGCTCGCGACGATGGCGATGCACAAGGCGTATCCACTGCTTCGTGGAGGCAGCAAGACCTGGAATGACCTGCGGTCCCTTGTTGGCAAGGTTGCGGGAGTGTCAGTGCTGCAGGGTGCATCGGGGTTGTGGCTTTTGTACTTCTACCACTCGCCTTCTGGCGCTGGGCACGCTCTCTCCGAGTCGGCACCGCTGGTCGATCAGCTGGCGATGAACGCCAAGGTTTTCTGCGGGGCGGCGGCGATTGTGATGTTCGTGGCTGCGTGGCGCTGCGCGCGGTTTGCTTCGGGTGAACGAGGGGACCGATCGATGCTCGCGTGCGTCGCCGCCGTCACCGCAGGGTGGTTGTTCATGGTCATCACGCTCGCACTTGGCATGGCGGTCAGCTACGTGATGCCGACATGAGCGCACAGACTTTCGCGGACGCCCCGGCACGACCGCTCGCACAGTGCGAGCTCGCGGCATGGTCGTCTATCACTGCGGCCGTGTATGCACTCGCGGCTGGCGGGGCGCTGCTGTTCTTGTCGGCTGGGTTCGAATCGGTTGCCTCGTTCGTAAGGGCTGTGGGTTCGTTTGCTCCGGCCCAGGAGCGTCTCGCGCCGTTCGTGGGCCTAGCCGTCGTGATCGCCGTCATGACTCTGGTCGCGCGTCCTCTGGCGCAGCCGCGGGTGGCAGCAGCTCCAGATCTGGGGGCGCTGACGCGGCACTTGCTGGCTGTGCTTGTGATCGGTCTGCTACTTGCTTTTCCGCCGCTGCAGTGGCTCACGTTCGGACGTCCCGACCCAGCTGCGGCGCACCAGCATGGCGCAGCTCCGCACAGCGAAACGTCCACGCAAGCTGAAGACTGCGAGCACGGTGAGCACGCGCATGCCGTTCGGCACGCAGGCCAAGACCACGAGCAAGCGACTGACGAAGATGGGTCGTGTAATCCGTACGACCACGAAGGAGAAGCGCACGCTGACGGGGAGGGGAATGGTGAGCACACGCACTGACCATCCGGCGCGTCCCGCAAGTCTGCTGGCGCCACTGCGCGGCGCTCACAGCGTGCGCACTCGGACGTCTCCCGAGCCGGCCACCAGCAGCGTGTACGGCGCCTGTCTCGCGGTCGCATCGCAAGCAAATACTGTCTCTGTGGAC
This sequence comes from uncultured Gaiellales bacterium, assembly GCA_964398435.1. Taxonomy (GTDB): domain Bacteria; phylum Actinomycetota; class Thermoleophilia; order Gaiellales; family SKUG01; genus CAYNNW01. Next base: position 1,281 of record CAYNNW010000374.1, read on the forward strand.
GCTCCCAGACGTGCCGACATTCAACGACGGGGTGTCGATGCGCGGGTAGCGGCGCCCGCGCTGGCGGGGTTTCTGGTCGCTGGGGTCGTGCTGCTTGTGCTGGCAGCTCCGGTTATACCGGGCGGGGTTGGTCGTACGTGGACGATTCTTGTTACCGGTCTGACTGCCGGTGGCTTGAGTTGCCTTGCTGTTCAGGGTGGCCTGCTCGCTGCTGCCGTGCGCGCCCCGGATGCGCTTGCACCAGTTGAGCGCCGCACCCGAATCGTCGTGTTCCTGCTGGCAAAGCTCGTTGCCTACACATTGCTCGGCGCATTACTCGGGCTGTTCGGGGCAGCGATGCAGCCGTCGCCATTTGCCAGGGGTGCGATTCAGGTCGTGGTCGGGCTGTTCATGCTCGGCACGGGAGTTCGTATGGTGTGGCCGCACCCGTGGCTTCGTTTCCTGGTGCTTGAACCTCCCGCTCGCGTGACGCGCGCGATCCGCCGCCGCGCGCGATCCGCCGCCGATCACACGACGGCCGCGTGGCTCGGAGCTGTTACCGTGCTGATCCCGTGCGGCGTCACCCAGGCAATGCTCGCTGGCGCGATGGCGACAGCCAGCCCCGTGGCGGGCGCGGCCACGATGGCACTGTTCACGCTTGGCACCTCGCCGATTTTCTTCTCGTTGGCGTTCGCGGCTGGAGCGTTGGGGCGGCATGCGGAGCGCGTGTTCAATCGAGTAGTTGCGGTGCTCGTCATCGTCCTTGGCTACGTCGCGATTCAGACGGGTTTTGCACTGGCCGGCCATCCACTGCCGGTACGCCCGATATTCATGGGCCTTGCGCCGTCCAGCCAGCAGGCTGCCGATGCATCCACAACCAAGAGTGGCACGTCGCAGATCGCACAAATCAGCGTGATTGCCGATGGATACAAGCCTGCGCTCGTACGAGCACAGGCAGAAACGCCGCTCACCCTTCGCTTCGTGACTCACAAGCTGGAGGGCTGCACGAGCACGCTCGTTGTGCCCTCGCTCAAACTACAGCGCGTGCTCAAACCGACCGGGCAGACCGACGTGGAGATTCCAGCCCAACCCGCCGGAACGAAGCTGCGCTGGCTGTGCGGCATGGGCATGTACACCGGCACCGTGGAGTATCGATGACCCAAACCCACTACGATATGTAGGACTCAAGGCTCAGGAGGCACACGCAACATGACACATGCAGCACAGCTGAGGGTGGAGGGCATGCACTGTCCCAGCTGCCCGATGCTGATCGACGAGGAACTCGAGGACATGGACGGCGTGATCGAGTCGAGCACGTCGCTGACGAAGCGGAGCACGAACGTCCAGTTCGATGCCAGCAGGATCGATCTGGCTCGCATCGTTGCTGCGATCCAGCAACTCGGCTACACGGCGACGGTCACAACATAGGCGAATGTCAGCTGGCGCAACACCCACTACG
>CAYNNW010000375.1:0-2717 GCA_964398435.1 uncultured Gaiellales bacterium
AGCGACCGCCCGGCCCCCAGCCGGGTGCGCTACCAGACTGCGCCACGTCCCGTAGGCAGCATCATAGCGTGCCCTGCCCGCCCTCGGCAGGCGCAGGATCAGTTCCGGAGGTTGAAGCCTCATCCTCGCTGCCACTGGCCGCGTCCTGCCTGGCCAACACGCGTGGGATCCACAGTGCTGCACCGGCAAGAATCGAGAACATCACGGCTGCAGACATGTAGCCGGCAACGACACCGCCACAGTCGACCGCCGGCTTCCCAGGCTTGAGGATCACTGCCGCGTCGGGTGCGGGGCAGCCATGCTCGGTCGCGGCGGCCCAGAGCAGCACGGCTGCCGGGATCGCCGTTGCCGCAAAAAATCCGGCAGAAGCATTGCGCCAGCCATCGCGCCCCCAGGTGACTGCGGCGACCAGGCAGCCGGCCGCTGGCACCAGCGACCACCAGGCACCGTAGCTCATCAGCATCAGCCCTGCACCGATCAGCGTTCCCGCGATCAGCCAGGCTATCTGTGCGCCGCGAATCATCCGATGACCGCCATTGCCGACCGCTGTGGACGCGGCTTTCCAGCTTCGATCCAGGCGTCGATCTCGCGGAACAGTGCATCGACCAACTCTGCCTGTGGAACTTTGCGCAGCACGTCGCCATGTGCATAGATGAAGCCGACGTGGCGACCACCGGCAATGCCAAAGTCCGCGCTTCCCGCTTCGCCCGGGCCGTTGACTGCGCAGCCCATGACGGCGACGTCTACGTCAACCTCGGCGTACGCCTCCAGACGTTGTTCGACCTCGGTTGCAAGCTTGACGATCTCCACGTCAGCGCGACCACACGAGGGACACGCCACCAGGTCTGGACCGCGACGGCGAAGGCCGACGGACTTGAGGATCTCCCAGGCGACCTTGACCTCTTCAACCGGGTCCGCGCTCAGTGACACGCGAATGGTGTCGCCGATTCCCTCGGCCAGCAGCGTGCCGATTCCCACAGCGCTCTTGATCGACCCGGCCCATGGAGTGCCGGCCTCGGTCACCCCCAGGTGCAGTGGACAGTCGACCTGCTCGGTGAGCATTCGATACGCCCGGATCATCGTGATTGGGCTGCTTGCCTTGACTGACACTTTGTAGTCGCTGAATCCCAGCGAATCGAGCAGCCTGGTCTCCTCCAGCGCTCCCTCGACCAACGCTTCCGCGGGATGGGCAACTGCTCGGGGGCGCAGGCGCTGTGGCAGCGAGCCCATGTTCACGCCGATGCGAATGGGAATGCCTGCCTCGCCCGCTGCCTCGACCACCGACACGGTCTTGTCGTGTCCGCCGATGTTGCCTGGGTTGATCCGCACGCAGGCAACCTTGGCCTCGATGGCGCGGAGAGCGAGCGATGCATTGAAGTGGATATCCGACACGACGGGCAATGGCGAGCGGGCAACGAGTTCTTCCAGGGCGTCGGCATCTGGGCGACCCGGAACAGCCACGCGCACGATCTCGCATCCGGCCTCGTGTAGGCGCTGAATCTGGGCCAGCGTTGCCTCGACGTCGGACGTCTCTGTGGTGGTCATCGATTGGATCGCAACCGGTGCGCCACCACCGACTGTTACGTCTCCAAGTTGAACTGATCGTGCGCTTGCCATGGGCGGATTCTATCCGCGCAGCCCCAGGTCGTTCCCGAGCCCGATGACAAAGAGTACGAGAACCAGTCCGATTCCGACCATCGAATAGCGCTCGAACACCTCTCGCGGCAAGGGTTTGCCGCGACGAATTGCTTCGATGATGCCGAACATCAGGTGGCCGCCGTCGAGGGGCAGGATTGGCAGCAGGTTGAAGACCGCAAGCACGATGCTGATGAAGGCGAGAAAGACGAGCAGGTGCCCGCGATCGGCCTGGTCGTCCGCGACGCGGACGACGCCGACTACAGAACCGATCTGCTTTCGCCCCTCGGGAAGCACAACCCGCGCGATACCGGTGACCTGCGCTGCTGTCACCGTCCACATGTCCTGCACGGCCCAGCTGGCAGCCTTGACCGGACCGATCCGTCGATTTCCGACCTGTGGCTGCGACAACACAACTCCTATGCGAGGACCGTCCTTCGTTTTCCGGGGGCTGATCGTACGCGTTCGAGAAGTGCCGGTCCCGTCATGTCGAACCACAACCGTCACGGGCTTGTCAGTCCGCTTGCTGACAGCCTTGGCAAGGCGTGCGGGGCCACCTTTTCCTGTTCCATCAGCCCCGTTCCATTGCACCACCCGATCGCCCTTCTTCAGCCCCGCAGCGGCCGCCGGGCTGTTGTGCTCGACTGAATCGATCTGGATGAAGTTGGCGAACTTTGGGGTGAAGAACATCGAGACGACCCAGAGCACAAGGAACGCGGCAAGCAGATTGGCTGCAGGCCCCGCCGCGATGACCACCATGCGCCGCCACAGCGCCGCGCGCCAGTAGGCATTGGGCGCACAGTCGTCGATGACTGCACGACACCGCTCGATTGCACGCTGCAGTTCGCGTCGCTGTACCGCGGGCAGTCGCTCGTCGTCGGCCTGCTGAATCTGAGCCAGCAGCAGCCGCACATCAGGAAGCATCGTGTCACTACTGGTCGCCCGGGCAATCCGGCGCAGGTCTGCGTGAATGCGCAGACGCTCTCCCGCATCGAATACTGGTGGGTGGCGAGCAGTCAGTGTCGGCACACGGTCCGGAGTCACATCACCATGAGCCGCGTCCACGTCGAGTGCGCGTGAAG
>CAYNNW010000376.1:0-2715 GCA_964398435.1 uncultured Gaiellales bacterium
GACTGACGATGCTCGTTGCAACGAGCAGGCCAACGACACCTGAGCCGTTGAATGCCAGCGTCTCCAGCGCCGAGACGCGGCCCTGCCAGTCAGAGTCGAATCGCGACTGGATGATCGTGGTTCCGCCGACAATGCCCGTGACGTTCGAGATTCCGAACAGCGCAACGGCAGCAATGATCAGCGGGAGTGCTGGTTGCACCACAAATCCGAGTCCACCGAGGGCCAGCGCCACGGTGCCCCATGCCATCACCGAGGTCGGCCGGATCCGTTGCCCGATCCGCGCGAGGACCAACGATGTGGCCAGCCCGGTCGCAGCAATCACAGTCACGATGACGCTGAAGAACTCACCTGGCAGATCGCGTGATTCTTCGAACCACGGCACCATGGCGATCAGAAACAGCGACGATGCAATGCCGTTTGCAGCAGCGGATGCGAGCTGCGGTCTCAGGAATGCATCACGGCGTGCCAGTCGATAGCCGGCAGCGGCGTCGTGAAGCGTTCGAGCAGCGTATGCCCGCATTGTCAGCCCGTTCTGCTCCCGCCGCTCGTGTGCTCGCGGGTCTCGCACGCCAAGTATCAACAGAAAGCTCACTGCGAAGGTGGCGATATCGATCGCCATGACAACACCGATGCCTGCGGCTGCATAGAGCGCAGCGCCGACCGCCGGGGCAAGCAACTGTGCTCCGTGCACCATCGACTGTGAAAGGGCGTTCGCCTGCGGACGCATCGGCTCGCTGACAACGTCACGAATCAGCGCCCCCTGCGATCGCAGCAGTGCCGCGGCACATGACCCGATGAATGCCAGAACTGGCATCACGAACCAGGCATCGAGCAGGATGGCGGCAAGCATGCAGGATGTCAGGACGATCAGGATCGCGTCCTGGCCAAGCATCATTCGCTGGCGGTTGAATCGATCGGCCAGTGCACCACCGCACAGCAGCCCAACGACACCGCCCATCGTTGTCGTGGTCATGATCAATCCGAAGACTGCGCCCGAGCCTGTGGCATCGTAGGCGGTCAGGGGAATGGCCAGAAACGTCATCAGGCTGCCAAAGCTGCTGATCGACGAGGCAGCGAGAATGCGAGCGAAGGTGTGGTTGCGCAGGGCCGGCGGAATCGGCACGGACCATGTGCGTCCAGCCGTCGTCCGGGACAGCGGCGTAGGTCGTTGTCGGGCAGAGGCCGAACTCATGGCTGTGATCGTCACAGCCTGTGCGTGCGCGCGCCAGAGTCGCGACGGAATACTGTCCGGAATCGGCCGTGTGCACGGCCACCCGCGGAGTGCCACGAGCGCGGAATGCTACGAGCTGCTAGTGGCGGTGGAGCGGTGGCAGCAGGCCTGCTGCGCGAAGTGCTGGTGCCGTTGAAGCCTTGATTCCACGCATTCCCGACTGGGCAGCACCCTGCTCAGCAAGCGATCGTGCACCTGCCAGAGCCTCACGGGTTGGTGCGATCGTGCGCAGCCGATCCCGGAACGATGACCCCTGTGCAGCAAGTCCTGCGGCGAGGTCCTTTGGCGTTGCTGCCGATACGCCGACCGACTCCCAGCCGGCCTTGACAGCCGCGGCAGCTTCACTGCCCGCGCCGTAGAGCTTCTCGGCTGCGGCAATCGTTGCCTGCATTGCGCCGGCAAATCCGGTGTGCGACTTCAGCTTGTCGGTCAGCGCCGTGTACCAGATGCGGCGCATCGCCTCATTACCGATCTTGTCTGACGTGCGAATCGCAGCGAGGCTGCCGATCTCGCCCATCTTGTGGGGCTCGTCTTCCCAGGTCGGCATCTTGCTGATGTGTGAGTAATGCTCTGGGCGTCGCATGTCGCGAAGCGCATCGCCGGCAACGTTTGGCGTGTAAACGTCCTCGCCAATCAGCTCGTTCCCGTCGATGCCGGTGGCCATCACGTCGGCGAACGACTCGTCGAGTGCGCCCTCCTGGCCGATGTAGTTCAGCTTGACCTCGCTCGAGACGACGCCGTGGGTGAACTCGTGGGCGATCACGTCGAGCCCGTAGGCGAGCGGTGCGAAGTACTGCTTGCCGTCTCCCAGCCAGATCCGCTTCTCATCGGGATACCAGAATGCGTTGTCCGGGTCGGTCGCGTGCAGCACGACCCGCGTGGCCGATCCCTTGCCGTCAAATCCGTCGCGCCCGTAGGAGTTCCGGTAGTACTCGGCCACCTTGCGAGCGTTGTCGTAGGCGGCGCGGGTCATCGCGTCGGCTGCGCTTCCCTCGACGTCGCCGGTGCGCATGACGATGGTCTCGGTACCGGTAGCGTCGTCGTACGACGACACCTCGACGCGCGTACCGCCACCCTTGACGGCGACGAGTGGATCAAGCATTCTCCCGCTCGCGTCAGGACGAGGATCCTGTGGAACTGATTTCAGTGCAGCGGAAGACCCCACTCCACGCGTAGATTCCTGGCCCGAATGCAGGCCTATCTCGCGATAGGCATATCGGCCAACGGCGGCAACGCTGGTCATGTGTGATCCCTCCCCACGGCGGCGGGTCCCCATCCCGCGCTTGTCGCCGCTTCTACCCGGGCCAAGCTGCCGCTAAACGCCAACCTAAATGACGCACCGGATGCCGCTGGAAACGACGGACTTTGTGCCGGATCGCGTCGGCGGTCCTGCAACTGGCAGAATGGCGTGCGTGCCGAGATTCACCGTCAAGAGTGCCTATGAGCCGCTGGGCGACCAGCCGCAGGCCATCGCCGAGCTGGCA
>CAYNNW010000377.1:0-2712 GCA_964398435.1 uncultured Gaiellales bacterium
AGACTTCCAGGATGGCGTCTGCGGCAGCATCCGATCCAGCCACGACCCATGAACGAGCGTCCGCACACCGACGAAGAACTGAAGCAACGCATGGTGGAGCTGCGCAAACGCGGACACACCCAAGCGCAGATCGCGGCGATCCTGAATGAGCTGGGATTCCTGCCGCTCAAGGGGCGTCGCTTCACGGAGAGCAGTGTGCGCAAGCTGATGGTGCGCTGTGTTGAGACGCAGCTTCTGACTCCGCGCCGATTCTTGGAAGCGATGCTCGAACGCATGCGGCAGGAGCATGAAGCCGCGGGGCACGACGAGCCTTTCATGCGGCCTGGCTATCCGCGGCTGGCCAAGGTGCTGACCGAAGCGGGCTATGCGACGCCGCGAGGACGTGGGCACTGGTGGCCGGGGCAAGTGCAGCAGCTTCTGGAAGGTCGATTCGACCACTACTACAGCGTGCGGTCTTCGTCTGCACTGTAGACGTCGCTGATTGTAGCCCAGAAAGCAAGCGGCCCCCGTCGTGTTCGAGACGCCGGAGGCCAAGTTCCCCGTAGTGAGTGACCACCCCGTGGAACTGCGGCGCACAGTATTCGCGGGGCTTCATAAACGCAACTGCGCTTGGAGCCTTCCATGAAATCGAGTCCTGTTCATCCTTCTGTTTTCTTCCGTCGATGGTCTCTGCCCTTGCTCTGCGCGGTGCAGAGCTGCGAGCGCTTCGCCTTCTTGGCGATGCTGCCGCTGTTCGTGTCGTATGCGCAGGAGCGGCACGCGCTACCAGCGCCCACCGCACTGATGGTGCTCGCCGTCTTGCAGGCGCTGTCCTATCTGGGCGGTCTGCCCGGCGGCTGGGTCGCTGATAACCGGCTGGGTGCGCGGCTGGCGACAATGCTGGGAGCGCTGCTGTTGGCCCTGTCGTATGGCGCACTGGCGCTCAATCGCGCGTCGGTGTTCTGGTCTGCACTCGGCTTGATGGTGATCGGTCACAGCTTGTTTAGGCCCGGCCTGCATGTGCTGATCGCCCGCGCCACGGGCCACGATGAGCAAGCGCGGGAACGAGGTTTCCTGTGGCACTACTTGGCCGCGAACATCGGCTATGCGGCAGGCGCGCTGTTCGGTGAGTGGGCGCATGCGGCGGTCGGCTGGGCGACGCTGTTCGGTGGCGCAGCGGTGGCATCGCTGCTGAGTGCTGGCCTGCTGATGCTCGGCTTGTCGCGGTTGGAAAACGACGGAACCGATGTCGTTACCAATCCCGATCAGCCGGCAGCCACATCGCGACACGGCAACATGGCCGCGGTGTGGCTACTCTGCTCGGTCGCCGTCGTCTTTTGGCTGACGGCGCAGCAGGCCGGTAGCTCGCTCGCCGTGTTCGCAGCGGTGAACACCGAGCCGCAGATTGCTCTGCTGTCACACGCACTGCCGCTCGGCCCTGGCCTATTCGCATCGCTGCATGGCCTGATGGTGATCGCGATGCTGCCCATATTTCTGTACCTGCACGGGCGGTCGCAATCGCGTGCTGGCTCGACGGCAGGCAAGCTGGTCTGGGGCTATGTCGCTACGGCTTCTGCTTTCGCTCTGATGGCTGCTGCGAGCCTGCGCGGTGGGGATGCGGGCCGGGTCAGTGGCGCATGGCTGGTTGGTTGCGATGCGCTGCTTTCGCTTGCCGAGATCCTGTTGGCGCCGCTCGGTGTGTCGCTCGTCACGCAGCTGGCTCCACGGCACAAGACTGCGCAGGCCGTGGGGCTGTGGTTTGCGGGCAGCGCCACAGGCAACGGACTCGCGGCGGTGCTCGGTCTGTGCTGGGACCGCTGGCCGCATCACCGCTACTTCGCAGTGCTGGCGGCGGTATCGCTGGCCGCTGCGGCCCCGCTTCTGTCGCGCCGCCGCCACCTGGATTGGCTCACCGCACACGCTGCAGACTCAGCGTCGCAACCCGAGGCTGAGTACAGGCTACAAGCCATGACGCCGACCGCAAGCCCCAACGCCGAACCCATCGCCCCGCCGCTCGCTGCCCGTGCCATCGATCGGCCTGCAAGCTGGCCTCGCATGCTGCTGGTGGCCTCGCCGATCCTGCTGCCAGCATCGTTGATCGCGAACGTGGCCCTACCACTGCCGGTGCGCGGAGTCAGCGCGATCGTCTGCGGCCTCGCCGTGCTGTTCTGTGGACCCTTCTTGCTTGGCCACTTGCTGCTGCGCTGGGCTCAGCGTGGCACCGCCCCTGCCAGGTAGTCGGGAGACAGCACCATGGCCAAACGATACGACCAAGAAGCGCTCTGGGATCTCCTGCGATACGCGATCGGACTCGAACATCCCGCTCTCCGCGACGCGCCCATGAAGCTCGTCATGAAGGAGCTGCCCAGCCAAGGTTACACGGTCCTCGGCCTGATCGTTGCCGAGCCGGGTGAGGACATCGATCGGCTCACGCTCGACCCCAAGAAGTAGCTTCAACCCCAGCCCCCATCCCCGCCATCAGCCCCCGCTCACGCCAGCGAGCTGCGTGCTCAGGTCGCACGCCAACACCCTTTCCAGCGGACCCGTGTACTCCACTTGACCACGCCCAGGCCTCTTGCTCAGCCTTCGCACCCGCCACTGCGCATCGCACCCACTCGACCGCCCGGCAGTTTCGGCTCCCTTGACCCCACAGCCAACGACGTTGTACGCATGGCGCTGTCGAGACCGAAGGGATCCGCAAGGCGCAGTGTCCGAAAGGATAAAAAGATCGTT
>CAYNNW010000378.1:0-2707 GCA_964398435.1 uncultured Gaiellales bacterium
GCGACGCAGCCTCGATGCCGCATCGTTCCGACCGATTTCCACCGCCTGCGCCCCGCTTGCCGGAGCAACGGTACTGCTCGTGGACGACGTCCGGACCACCGGTACAACGCTCGCACGGTGCCAGGAAGCGCTTGCCAGCGTCGGAATTCGCGCTCAGTCGTGTGCTCTCGCCGCTGTATCACATCGCGCGATGGCGATACCTGCGCAAAGTGCACATTTCAGCGGATCGACACACTCTTCAGGTCCTTTCAGTACAGCCGATAGTGAATCAACACGAGGTGCGGGTGAATCACCCGCTACCATGGGATTCGGCAGACACTGAGCCTGCACAGCGCGGGCCAGCCCTGGGATCGAACGCACCAAGGAGCATCGAATGAGGCTACTGATCAAGGGAAAGAACGTCGACGTCAGCCCTCAGGTGAGGGCATATGCCGAGAAGCGGCTGGGCAAGCTGTCAAAGCTGCTCGACGACGACGCAACCCGCCTGGAGCTCGAGCTGGCTGAAGAACGCAACCCGCGCGTTGCCGACAGCCATATCGCGGAGGCAACCATCTGGACCAAGGGCCCGACGCTTCGCGCCCATGAGGCTGCTCCAGATATCTACGAGGCGATCGACCTCGTAACGGACAAGCTGTCGCGGCAGGTTCGAAGCCTGCATGAGCGGCGTGTTGATCACCGCAAGGGGATCGCAGGAAACGGCAACGGCACGCACGGGAATGGTGCACCGATGTTGCCGGACGAAGGATCCCTTGCCGCGCTTCTGGCGGTCGAGGGCGATGTACACGAACGAACGGAGAGCGTTATGGCAGGTACCGGCGAATTGCGGATCGTAAAGACCAAGCAGTTTCGACTCGGGCCGATGACGCCGGAGGAGGCCGCAGAGCACATGGGGCTCGTCGGTCATGACTTCTTCGTCTTCGTCAATGAAGAGAATAATCAGACCTGCGTTCTCTATCGTCGAAGCGACGGTGCGCTCGGGCTGATTGAGCCAGCGATCGCAGAGGCCGAAGCCTCCTGACCAGAGAATTGGTACGAAGGGCCGTCCACCGCACATGACAGCGGTGGGCGGCCCTTTCTTCGTCTGCGGCAGAATCAAACGAAATCCGGGGCTTCAGCACGGACACCGTCGGGTAGCATCGCCGGTACGATGGCAGAGCAACGACCATGGTTTGAACGGGCGCTGGCGTTCAGTGAGCGGCGGCGCATCAAAGAGCTGACTCGACGGGCATCGGCGATCGCCCAGCTGGAGCCGGACTTCGAGAAGCTCAGCGATGATGAGCTGCGAGGCCTGACGGCCGAATTTCGTCAGCGTTTCGAGAACGGCGAGTCGCTGGATCAGCTGCTGCCCGAGGCATTCGCCGCAGTGCGCGAAGCATCCAAGCGCACACTTGGCATGCGCCACTTTGACGTGCAGATGATCGGTGGCATTGCTCTGCACGAGTGTGCCGTCGCCGAGATGCTGACGGGCGAGGGCAAGACCCTCGTCGCCACGTTGCCGCTCTACCTCAATGCGCTGACCGGTCGTAACGTTCACCTGATTACGACCAATGATTATCTGGCCAAGCGCGACTCCGAGTGGATGGCGCCGATCTACAACGCGCTGGGCATGACGGTCGGTGCGCTGTCGAACATGCAGCCAAATGATGAGAAGGTCGCTGCGTACCAGGCAGACATCACCTACGGCACGAACAGCGAATTTGGTTTTGACTACCTGCGCGACAACATGGCGTACTCGCTGGACGAGCTGGTGCAGCGTGAACACTGGTTCGCGATCGTCGACGAGGTCGACTCGATCCTGATCGACGAGGCGCGGACACCGCTGATCATCTCCGGGCAGCCCGAGGAGGCGGCCGAGACCTACTTCCGCTTCGCCAAGATCGTACGGCGGATGGAGGAAGGCAAGCACTTCGAGTTTGACGAGAAGATGCACACGGCCCATCCGACAGAGGAGGGCGTGACGCTTGCAGAGCGCGAACTCGGCATCGACAACCTGTACCTGCCGGACAACGCCCAGCTGATCAATCACCTGAATCAGGCCATCAAGGCCCGCACCCTGTACCACGTCGACAAGGAGTACGTGGTCATGGATGGCGAGGTGAAGATCGTCGACGAACACACCGGCCGCGTGATGGAAGGCCGGCGCTGGAGCGAGGGGCTTCACCAGGCGATCGAGGCCAAGGAGGGCGTTCGCCCGCGCGAAGAGAACGTGACCGTCGCCCAGATCACGATCCAGAACTACTTCCGGCTGTACGAGAAGCTCTCGGGCATGACCGGTACCGCCTACACAGAGGCTGCCGAGCTCAAGGAGATCTATGGGCTCGATGTTGTTCAGGTTCCCCCCAATCGCCCGGTCCAGCGCCTGGACGAAAACGACCTCATCTTCCGTTCAGAGGAAGGCAAGTTCGACGCGGTCATTCGCGACATCGCCGAGCGCCACGAGATCGGCCAGCCCGTGCTCGTTGGCACGATCGCGGTTGAGAAGAGCGAGCTGCTTGCCAGGAAGCTGAAGCAGCATGGAATTCCGCACGAAGTGCTCAATGCGAAGCAGCATGAGCGTGAAGCACTGATCGTTGCCGACGCCGGCCAGAAGGGCGCGGTCACGATCGCCACCAACATGGCGGGTCGTGGTATCGACATCAAGCTCGGGGAGGGCGTCAAGGAGCTCGGCGGCCTCTACGTGCTGGGAACCGAGCGCCACGAGAGCCGC
>CAYNNW010000379.1:0-2691 GCA_964398435.1 uncultured Gaiellales bacterium
GCTCGAGAACACGAGGTTCCACGCGGGTGGCGCAGCAAACGATCCGGAGTTTGCCCGCGAGCTGGCTCGTGGGTTGGACCTGTACGTCAATGATGCGTTCGGTACCGCGCACCGAGCCAACGCATCCACCGCCGGTGTCGCATCGTATCTCCCGTCGTTTCCCGGATCGCTGATGCGTCGCGAGCTGGTTGCCCTGGGCCACCTGTTGGACAATCCCTCACGGCCGTTCGTGACGATTGTCGGAGGACTCAAGGTCACCGACAAGATCGGCGTGCTTCGGCAGCTGACCACGATTGCAGATGCAATTCTGGTAGGCGGTGCCATGGCCTTCACCTTCCATGCCGCCCGCGGCGTCAATGTCGGCTCGTCACGGGTTGAGGACGCCGCTGGCCAGCAGCAGGCAATCGAAATCATCGCCGCCGCCGAGCAGAACGGCTGCAGCCTCATGCTTCCGGTCGACGCCGTCATCGCGCAGGACCTGGCACCCGGTGTGGAAACACGAATGGTTGCCATCGACTCGATTCCCGACGGCTGGATGGGCCTGGACATCGGCCCGCGAACCCGAATGATGTTCGAATCGAGGATTGCAGAGGCCCACACTGTCTTCTGGAACGGGCCGATGGGCGTCTTCGAGATCCCCGAGTTCGCCGGTGGAACCGAGTCCGTTGCACGCGCCGTCGCCGACTGCCCCGGCACAACCGTCGTCGGCGGTGGCGACTCGGTAGCAGCAATTCATGCATTCCAACTTGCCGACCGCGTCTCGCACGTATCGACCGGCGGCGGAGCATCACTCGCACTGCTCGAGGGCGGACCGCTGCCGGCACTCGAGGCGTTGCGTAACGCACCCAACTGATCAACGCTGACCCGACATCCAACCGAAAGGCCCCAGCCACCATGATTGATCGACCACTCGTAATCGCAGCCAACTGGAAGATGCACAAGACCCGCGGTGAAGCGAGTCAATACATGCGTGACCTGGCGGCCTGGATGGCAGGCAGCGACAGCGGAGCCGGAGTCGACGGGCCACTGCAGGTAGTCATCGCGCCTCCGGCCACGGCAATCGCCGCTGCTGCAGACATGGCGGTTCCGGCTTCGATCTACGCACAGACAATGCACCAGGAGGACCACGGAGCATTCACCGGTGAACTGAGCGCCGCAATGCTCAAGGACGCTGGTGCCACAGGCGTGATTCTCGGCCACAGCGAGCGGCGCCAGTTGTTCGGTGAAACCGATGCAGCACTTGCCGACAAGGTGGCTGCCGCTGCCGCGCACGGACTGCATCCAATGCTGTGCATCGGCGAAACGATCGATGATCGCCGCGGCGGCACCGCGCACGAAGTTGTCACACGTCAGGTGCGACTCGGACTGGCCAAGATCGATGGAGAGACCGCTGCGCGAGTTGGACTGTCACTGGCCTACGAGCCTGTCTGGGCAATCGGCACGGGTGAAACCGCAACGCCTGAGATCGCGCAGGAGATGCACGCCGCGATCCGAGTAACGCTTGCTGAGCTGTGGGGCGAAGAGATCGCACTGCGAACGCCCATTCTCTACGGCGGCAGCGTCAAGCCAGCCAACGCGCTGGAGCTGTTGTCGCAGCCCGACATTGACGGAGCACTCGTCGGCGGCGCCGCGCTCGATGTCCCGTCGTTCAGCGGCATCATTGATGCAGCTGCAGTCTCGCTGCGTGCGGCAGTAGCCAGCAGCTGACTATGGCGCGCCGTCCAGTCGCACTCATCATCCTCGACGGATGGGGGCTTGCACCAGCGGGGCCTGGGAACGCCGTCGAGATGGCAGATACGCCGGTGTTCGACCGGATCTGGAATACGTGTCCGCACACGACGCTGATCGCATCGGGGGAGGACGTCGGACTGCCGGCTGGGCAAATTGGCAACAGCGAGGTTGGACATCTCAACCTGGGCGCCGGGCGTGTGGTTCACCAGGACCTTGCCCGGATTGACACTGCCGTACGCGACGGATCACTGGCCGAAAACGCGCACCTTGTAAGCGCGTTGGATCCACTCGTTCAGGGCAGCAGCACGAGCGCAACGCTGCACGTGATTGCATTGGTCTCACAGGGTGGAGTTCACTCGCACATTCGGCATATCAAGGCGCTGATCGATGCCGCACTGCAGCTCGGCGTGCAGCGCATTGCCGTTCACGCCATCACCGATGGTCGTGATGTTGCGCCGACCTCATCGCTGACTGACATTCCCGAGCTGGAGGCATGGTGTGCCGAGCGGTCAGCGACCGGGCCGGGCGCGGTTCAGATCGTGTCAGTCGTCGGACGGTATTGGGCAATGGATCGCGACAAACGCTGGGAGCGCACACAGCGCGCCTGGGACCTGATCGTTGATGCGAACGCCCCCACCGTTGCCCCCAGCGCTTCCGAGGCGGTGCGTATCGCTCACGATTCGGGCGTCACGGACGAATTCATTGAGCCCACCGTTGTCCGAGCGGGTGACGGCAATGAACAGGGTCCCGGTTGGACAATCAACGACGGCGATGTGGTGCTCTGTGCCAACTTCAGGCCAGACCGCATGCGTCAGATCTGTCACGCACTGACTGACCCCGCCTTCGCAGGATTCGACCGGGGGCGAGTGCCTCGCGTCAACGTGGTTACGTTGACCGAGTACGAGGAGGGGCTTCCCGTTACGGTGGTGTTCGCGCCACACCATGTCGAGCAGACGCTGG
>CAYNNW010000380.1:0-2681 GCA_964398435.1 uncultured Gaiellales bacterium
GTGCTGCATCTGGGCAGCGTCGAGTCCGCCATCACGCATCCAGCGGTACAGGTCACTCTGAGCATCCTTGGATGCATCGTGCTGCGCCTGCAGCAGCGCACGATCGCCGAGCGCGCGCGCGAGTTCGAGCTCTACCCGCTCCTCGTCGCGTCGCCGCAGCATTCGTACGGCCTCGAGTCTGAACCTGAACTGCTTCATGAGCGCATCGGTCCAGCAATCGGCAATCCGTGCCAGCGTGCTGCGCGCGTTCCTGCGCGCAACCCCCTCACATCGACTCACCGATGCCGGTCGGCTCCCTACCGTCCGTGGTGTACAACAATGCACGGCCCAGCGGTCACCCGCTGGTCCTGGTAGGCGTATCGGGCCGCCACCACCAGCGCTTGAGCCAGCCCTGTGCAAACTGCGCGGCCTGCAAACACCGCTCATTTCCCCGCCCTGCACCTAACGTAGGTCGTTCTACCTAGTACCGCGGCACTCGCCAGGGAGTACACCGGTATGGAGGGAGCCAACATGCCTGCATGCCGGCTGCCTTCTCGCCCGTCGTCGGACGCCGAATCCGACAGGGGTGGTGAATCGGTCGCCGAGCCGGACACCGCGCCAGGGTGAGAGTCCAGAAGGGGGAATTGCCGTGAGTTGTTGTTCTGGGTCAGTATCTTCAGTGCCTGCACGTGTGGGGGGATCCAGCGGTGGATCGTCCACGCCTGCCGATGGAGCGCCACCCGCCGACGTAGGCGCACCATCTTCTCGCGGTGCTGCCGCTGGCGGAGCTCCGGCCGATTTTGAACCCGACACGTACGACAGCACCCCCGTGCCCACTGCCGGGACGCCAAATCCGTACGTTGACGCCGGCAGCACTGGCCCACTCCCCGAGTCATCATCGCCTTCTCCAACTTCATCCGGCCAGCGTGGCCAGCGCAGCGGCGCCTGGGATCCGATCTGGGAAGAGGAATTCCGAAGACTTCAGGTGCCCGACGACCAGATTGCCGTGCTTCGATCGTCGAACCTGTCGACGGCTGAATTGCTCAACGTCCGCGACGAGATCATGGCGGCCGGTCAGCAGATGACTGCCGCGGGATCGGCCGTGCTGCCACCACAGTCGGGGCCAGGCTTTGCAGGCACCGTCCAGAACGGCGCAAACGCCATGCTCGACTACGCCAACGGCACCGAACCTCCGGGCTGGAATCCCCAATGGGAACAGGCCTTCAGTGATCTGCTGCAGGATGCAAGTGCCGTGGCAATGATCCGCGATGCCGGATTGACCGAGGCGCAGCTTGCCCAGACGTATCAGGAGATCGCTGCCGAGATCCAGGGCACCGCCCAGGCCGGCGCGCCAGCTGGTGGAGCGGGCACCGGGCAGCCTGCCTGGTCACCCGCCTGGGAGCAGAAGATGCGAACGGCCCTGGGCGAGATTGGCATGACTGGCCAGGAACTCGAGACCACCATTTCAGGGCTGGCGTCGCAGAATCTCGACGAAGCAACGCTGCAGCAGATCTACAGCGAGGTCGTTGCCGCAAAGGGTGCATGGACACCCGCGTGGGAGACAAAGTTCCGCGACCTGCTCGAGGACGACCTCAAGCTTCCCGCCGACCAGGTTGAGCAGGCAATCGCCGGGCTTGCGGCCGCTGGGTTGGACGACACCAAGCTTCAGGAGTCGTACGACCAGATGAAGGCGCAGATACCTGATTGGCCGACCTGGGAGCGTCGCATGCGCGACGAACTCAAATTGCCCGATGCGCTGATCGAGCAGGTCAAGGGCATGAACCTGACCGAGGATGGCCTGTCGCAGGCATTCACACGCTTTGAGGAACAGTACGAGAAGTTCGACCGTGATGGCCGACTTGAGAAGTTGGAAGACGCTGACGCCACCGATGAGGAGAAGTGGGGCGTCATCATGGGTGGCGAGGAAAGCACCGGCCTGGAGGGTGAGGAGTTCGACAAGGCCGTCGAGGCTATTCACTCGCAACACGTGCCGGCCTGGAAGCGTGTTGCCAGCATTGCCTTCAACTTCATTCCGGGCGTTGGCGCATTGCAGTATCTGACTGGTAGCGACTGGATCACGGGTGAGAAGATCGACCGCTCGAATCCACTCAACATTGGTATGGCCGTGCTCAGCGCCATTCCTGCAGTGGGTTATGCACGCGGAGCCATTCAGGGCCTTCGGGGTATCTCGATGCTCGGAAAGGGCGCCCAGGCCGCCGGTGAGCTAGCCAAGTTGGGAACAGTTGGGGTGGCGGCGACTGATGCACTCGGCGCCGGAGCCGGCATCGCACGCATTGCGGGGAACACCACCAATCTTGGATCAGTGTTGACCTCGCTCGGCGGTACAGCACGGGCAGGAAGCACGGCCGTCGAAGCCACCGGCATGATGGGTCGAGCACTGACCGGCACAATGAGCAACTTCGACAAGGTGCGAATGGTCCTGCCGGTACTGAACCGCATCGGCGGTGCCGACAAGGTATTGCAGCTGGGTCGCGGTGCGTACCAGATGAACCAGTTCGCCGGCGCCTTTGCCGGCCATCTGGCCAAGCTCTCACCCGAGCTGGTCTCGGAGCTGCCGAAGTTGGCCTCGGCCAATATCGACGATCTTGCCAATATCGCCAAGGGCACCGGGTCCGAGGCAATGGCGGCGCAGCGCACGCTGTCGCAGATCGACGAGGTTCGTGCACTCACTGGCCTGGCTC
>CAYNNW010000381.1:0-734 GCA_964398435.1 uncultured Gaiellales bacterium
ATTCGGGGATCGTAGGCCCACAGTTCGCGGTTGATCACATCGACGTCGTGCCCAACTGCGTCCGCGTCCTCCAACGAGACAACGTGAAACAGCATTCGTGCACGCTCGAAGTGTGCGAGGAATTCGTGTCCCATGCCGTGGCCTTCGCTGGCTCCTTCCAGCAGGCCCGGGACGTCCAGCACCACCACCTGACTGCCGTCGGGTCGTTCAATCGTTCCCAGCACGGGCTGGACGGTGGTAAACGGATAGTCACCCACCTTGGGATTCGCATTCGAGATTCGGCGCAGCAGCGATGACTTGCCCGCATTGGGAACTCCCGCCAGTGCCGCATCCGCCATCAGCTTGAGGCGAAGCTGCAGCCGCATCTCCTCACCCGGAAGGCCGATCTCCGCGTACATTGGAGCGCGCCGGACCGAGCTGACGAAGTGGGTGTTGCCTCGTCCACCGGGGCCGCCATGCGCAACGATCGCTCGCTGGCCCGGAGCAGTCAGATCGCAGAGCCGTTTTCCGTCGTCGGCCGTAAATGCCTGCGTGCCGGCCGGCACCTGGATATCGCAGTCAGCGCCACGCCGCCCGTGCCGCCGTCGGCGCGACCCCGCAGTTCCGTCCTCGCCAGCCCACGTCAACTGGCGACGAAGATGTCCAAGATCCCGGCGCGACGGGTCAACCGTGAGTGCGACGTCGCCGCCGTCGCCGCCGTCGCCGCCATCAACGCCGCCGCGGGGAACATGCGC
>CAYNNW010000381.1:744-2679 GCA_964398435.1 uncultured Gaiellales bacterium
AGATGGCCAGCAGCCACTCCTCCGGGCGGGCGGCCGCCGGCAGCTCGTAGCCGCCCAGCGACGCCGCCGCGGGGATCTTGCGCTTCGCGGCGCATCGATGATGATCCATCACCACCGCGCCCCGCACGGACAACGATCGTTACCTGGTCATAGAACACGGGCGGATACCTGGATTCCCGCCAGCACCGACATGTCTGCCGTTGTCAGTTCAGGCCTCGAGAATATTGACGAAGCGACCGCGGTGGTTGCGGGTGAACTTCACGACGCCGGGCCGCGTTGCGAACACCGTATCGTCACCGCCAAGGCTCGCGCCTTCGCCGGGGCGAAACTTCGTACCACGCTGACGAACAATGATTGATCCCGACGAAACGGTCTCGCCGTCGAACGCCTTGACACCCAGACGCTTCGAATGCGAATCGCGTCCGTTCTTGACAGAGCCCTGTCCCTTTTTGTGAGCCATCTTCCTGCCTGCCTGTCAGCCGTTGATCTTGGCAACGGTCACGCGCGTTCGCACGTTGCGATGACCGATCGTGCGCTTGCTGCTCGCACCCTGCCGTCGTTTGAACTTCATAACCCGATCAAGGCGCTCCGTTACGCGGCCGTCGACGGTCAGTGTGACCTTGGCCTTCGCAAGTGCAGCTGGATCGGTGACAACCTTCTTGCCGTCGGCAAGCATCAGAACGCGAGCCTCCGGCGTTCCATCACCATTGTGGTCAACATCGATCTTGTCGCCAGTCGCGACGCGATACTGCTTACCGCCGAGCTCTACGATTGCATACACGTCCTGTGCACTCCTGTGCCTCGTTACATTCTGGCCGGGGTGAGTGACTCCGGATCACACGGATCCCGGGTCACGACACGCACGCCACGCTCGCCGCGGAGTCCGGCCGAACGGACATGGTACACGTCTGCTCAGCGGGCCACAACCGACAACCGGACGGGCTCGCCCGATGCCCAGGTGCCGTGTCGCCACGGCCGAAGCTCCAATTCGGTCGTCGCCCCTGCCACGGCTCCTGCACGAACCGGGAACGCGAACGTGGCACGCTCGCCTGGGCCGACTGTTCGCTGCAGCAGCAGCGCTGCAGCACCGTCTGCCGGCCAGCGCCCGCCTGAGACGTCCGGACCCGAACGGGATTTCACACCGAGCACCACGGATCGGCGCCCATCGCGAGTCCATAACCCCGAGCCACTGTTCCGCATCCTGACGACCACCCTCGCCGACGTTGCTGCCGGGAGTGTGACCACGCTGGCGCCCTGATCATCCCGCGCAGCAGCGCGGGGCAGTGCGGAGACCGTTGCCCGCGCAAATGCGAAAGCCGTGCTGCGAATCTGCGCAGTTCGCGCAATCTCGGGGCCAAAGACGCCGGCTGGCCCTTCGAGTCTCCAGCGAGTGACCACCAGTCGATCGCGTGTTCCATGGGCGGTGAGCTCAACCTTGAATGTTGCTGCCGCGCCTGGTGCAACCGATCCGACCTCAAGTACGGCCACCGGCGCACCGCCAATCCGCGGATCATCATCGACACGACGAAGCCGTATTGATGCCGGCGTCCAGGACTCGCTCCCCGAGTTCTTTACGACAACCGACATCGTCTGGCGAGCGCCGGGTGCTATGTCGACGTCGGCGCCACTCCCGTCCACGCTCGAATCATCCGCTGTTCCCGGATCTGTCTGAACCGTGAAGTCGAATCCGGGCGCGGCTCCTGCGGTCTGCGTGCCGAACGGCAATGCCGGCGCTCCGACCCCGTCCATGTCGACGTCGTTGGGGTCTCCACCCATTTCCACGAGGAATCGACTGACATTGACTGTCCAATTGTTGTTCAGCCCTGTCGGGTCGTTCGAGGCGCCGATTGGAGCGTACTTCCTGTGAATGGCTGCGACCGACGTCAGCCCCTGCGACAGGTAGTTGGTACGCAGACCACGGGCCACGGTGTCGAT
>CAYNNW010000382.1:0-2668 GCA_964398435.1 uncultured Gaiellales bacterium
ACGCCCGATGAGGGTGGCAAGGACGTGTTCGTCCACTACAGCAACGTCGCCGACAGCGTCAATCTCGATGAGGGTATGAAGGTTACCTTCGACATTGGCGAAGGACGCAAGGGTCCTGAAGCTCGCGACGTACGCGTTCCCTGAACCGACGGTTCACGAGACCATATGTTGCCTGTGAGGGCGTCCAGCAACTCCGCTGGGCGCCCTCATTGCATCTGGGCCGCCGTCCGAATCAGGTGCCCGGAGTGTCGACGTAGAACTGCTCGCAGCCGACCAGCGTGGATGGCGATCCGCCAGACTCGGTCAGATACACCGAGTCGGTTCCCGCACCGCAGTAGACCTTGTCATTGCGGTCGGCAGTGAATGAATCGTTGCCGGGACCGCCCACCAGAATGTCACGGGCATTGTCGACCCACAAGGCTGCACAGTAGCCCGGCGTGTCGCAGAAGCCGATCGAGCCATCGATCAGGTCATTGCCCGGGCCGCCCTTGACGGTATCGGCGCCCTTGCCGCCGTGGAGATCGTCGTCACCAGGTCCACCGATGATCGTGTCCTTGCCGCCCTCGCCCGCGAGGAGGTCAACGCCCGACCCGCCACGAAGCGTGTCGCGGCCGTTGCCGCCGAACGCGTAGTCGCGGCCCGGGCCGGTGCGAATCGTGTCGCGACCGTTGTCGCCGTAGACAACGTCAACGCCCTTCCCGGTATTGATCGTGTCGTTGCCAGCCTTCAGCGTCGCGTGATCGCGTTTGCGTGTACCGCGTAGTCGATCGTTGCCACTGGTGCCCGTAATGACCTTGTCGGCCTCCGATGCAGTTGGAATCGGTGGGTATGCGGCCAGGGCCACGGCGGCCGTAATGAGCAGCGCAACGGTCGACACGAGCATGACTGAGAGCGTGCGAGTACGGGTCATTCGGAGGAATCCCTTCGGGTACGACAGCGTTCACCACCGGCCATACCCGGGCCGGGCAGTGCATAGTCCAGAGCATGAAGCTCCGTGGTTACGGGTTCATGATGTTGATGACGCTTTCAAGCAGCGTCTGGATGTTTCCGGCGAACAGCGAAAACGCTCCAACGATAGCCGCGAGCACGATGATCGACATGACAATCGTGTATTCGGCAGTCGTTTGACCGCATTCGCTGTGCAACGCCGGATCGCCGCCGTCAGGCGGTCGGTCCTGCGAACTCATTGAAGAACTCCGTATCGGTTGCTGATGAAAAGCAGCACCACGGATGAATGAATGAATGGTGCCGGCAGGTTTCCTCACACCACAACTATCGGATTACTTGCGCACTTCCTGAAGTTCTGTGTGCATCGGCGCGTGGTTGAGCGGCAGGCAAGGGAAGGAGAAAGTGCTCGTCGAGGTGCGCAATATCAGCGGGTGATCTCACTGCAAGTCGCACCATGACTAGTGATTCGTGGCGTTCCGAGAGTCGTGTCATTGGTGTCAGCGTGTCCGACCGAACGATGGATGCGCCGGCAAGCTCGACGAATCGCAAACCGTCAGATGCCGCGGATTCGATGCGCGCAAGCAGTCGGGCGCACGAACGTTCGCCGCGTGCGGCCAGGTCGCGCGCAACCGTCTGAATTTCGGCCAGTCCGGCGGCGGCTTCCTCGCGTATCTCGGATGGCAGCTCGGCACTACATTATCCGCGTGCCAGGCCATCGGGATCCCGCACGACCGGGACACGTCGGATGTCGAGGTGGCGACCAAGGTCGCGTGCGGCGCGCTCCACCAGCACGCAGGTTCGGATGTCCCGCTCGCCGAGGTAGAGTGTATCCGGCCCGGCGATCGCCGCCAGTCGAAGCAGAAGCGTGACTGTTGCCGATGCGCGAGCCGCAGCTGCAGGATCATGATCGATCGGTGCAATCGGGCTGGCCAGCGATGTGCTTGCCGCGGCAGGCAGGTGCCCGACCTGGATTACTGTGCCGCCATCGGCCGGGGCCACGGCGTCCTCGGGAACACGCCATACAAGATGCGTACCGGCCGCAGCTGCCAGCTCAAGATCCAGAGGAGTCGGGCGAAGCGAGCGGGCTCGTCGGATCAACTCAACTGGATCGCCATTGTCGGAGCGGACAAACCGGTGACGCGGAGTCGCAGACGCGTCGTCGTGACGTGGGAGACGAGGGCAGAGCGCGCAGATGACGAGCCCGCACTGGGCATGGGCTGTTCGGAGAAGTGCGAGGTGACCTTCGTGCAGGTGGCTGGTGACCGGTACCAGGCCAACCCGTTCGCCGCGGGCGTGTGCAGCTGCGACCTGGTGTCGGAGCTCGGCCGTTGTATCGAGTACCCGCATCAGTGCCCTCCGGTCAGGGCGCGGTCGATTGCCGTCCCTCGTTCAATATGTGTTCTACCGGCTTCGATCGACGTCCGTACTGCGGCGCGCGCGACCGCTTCGTAGAGCAGGCGGTGTCGTGGGGCCAGGTCGTCGATCAGTGACAGGTGCGCAGCTACTGAACGTGCATCACCGCGGGCAGCCGAACCGGTGACGGCTCCCATCGCGCCGATACGCTGCGAACGATCGGCCGACTGTCGTGCGATTGCAGCAGTCACGCTGTCCGCAACGCCGCGATCGATCCCGGCACTTTCCATCAGATCCTCAGCCGCCGCAAGGATTGTGGTTACGCCGCCGGCGACCAGCATGCACGCGGCGTGCCAGGCCTCGCGAC
>CAYNNW010000383.1:0-1489 GCA_964398435.1 uncultured Gaiellales bacterium
GCAGTGGTAGTAGAAGTCGAACGGGATCTTCTCCAGCAGTCTGACCTGACGCTGATCTTCCTCGGCATCGAACAGGCTGTTCTGCTGCTGCATCTGTAGCAGCTTGGTCCGCTCGTCGGGCGTCCAGTCCGCGTTCTTCGTGGGCTTGATCTCGAGCGAGGTGATGCGGTTTGGCTTGAAGAGGGCAAGCGTGTTGCCTTGCGTCAGCCGCATTTGCTCCATCGCACCGAAGTCCGTGTAGACCGGCTGGCGCGCCAGTAACGCCATGCGGGCGGGCCAACCGCGCTTGCCCGCCTTCATCGGTTCAGCGTCACAGGCGATCGTGTCGACGAATATGCGATGGCTCTCCGGGCGGTGGTCGTCGCGAGCCTTCTCCAAGCGGACTTCGATCCATTGCCACTTGCGGAATTGCTGGTCATCGGCGACCAGCCGGAACGGCACCGGAAAGAGGCGAACGAGACGACCGCCAGCCGTGAGCCCCGCCACGCAGGACGTCTCTGCGTACTTCGCACTCGGCGATGGATAGGTCTTGCACAGGATCAGGACACGTTCGACGAACGAGGCCATGTGCCGCTCCGAGTCAGGCTCGCCCGAGTGGCCGGCGCACTACTTGGCCAACTCCGCAAACAGATCGTCCAGCTGCGGATTGCTGGTCATCGGCAGCAGGCGCTTGATGGTCGATGCCTGGTTGATCTCCAGCCTCGCGTAGTGCTCGCCGCCCGCATTGCTGTGCTTGCGGATCAGCTGAATGCGGCCGCACAAGGCGCCATGCTTCTGTGCGAACCGGGCCAGACCGACCGCCTTCTCGAAGTTGTCCGAAAGGCTCGGGTCATGGGGTTCGAGGATGTCGACCTCGAAGGACGGGCCCTTCTTCCTGACTACCACGAGGTCCGGGAACATTGGCCGGACGTCGCCGCCCGTGTCGTAGGGGATCTCCAGCGACCACGGCTTGCGGTCGACGTTCCGCAGCCAACCCACGACGTTCTCGTTTGCAAGCTCTTCCTTGAGCACGCCCGCCTCCCAGGTGCCCAGCTCTGCCCGGAACTGCCCATTGCTTTCGACAAACAGGTGGCGATCCCAGATCGGATCCGCCGGCTTGCGACGGAAGTCAATCGAGTCGGGCAGATGCCAGGGCACTTCGTTCGGCGTGGCCGTGGCCAGCCGAAGCTTCTCGTAGGTGGCGCGCCGATGCTCCTTCAGCTTGTGGATGGACTTCTTGTGCTGGTCATACAGCACGTCGAATGCCGCGGCGGCAAGCTTCTCCAACTCGCCCATCTGGGCAGCGTCGCGAGCCAGCACGATCGCTTCGACCTTGACATCGACGGCGTCGCGCTCTGCGTGCGCGCGCCAGTACTCCATCTGCAAACCATGGCTGAAGGCCCGGCCGGCTTCCTCGAACAGGCGATCGATGTCGACGCTGGACGCGCCGATCTGATATTCGGCGCCTGGTTCGGCGACCGTGGTCCCGTTTTGGACCGCCAGGGTACGC
>CAYNNW010000383.1:1499-2644 GCA_964398435.1 uncultured Gaiellales bacterium
AGTCCCACATGCGTGATGGCCTTGGCTGCAGCTTCGAACGCGCCTTCCGCCTTGAGCGCCGCGACCCGTTCGCCCATCCAGGCCACGATCTCCGCCTTGGCCCGGGCCCAGGCGTCCTCGTCGATCTCGTCGACAGTCAGGCTTCGGGACATGGCCATGAACCGGCGCAGTGGGCTCTGTGCCCGAGCCGCGTTGACCCGGTAGGTCACGAGTTCATCGAGTGCAGCGAACAGGGCATCGGTCCCGTCGCGACGTTGAAGCACCACCAGATCGCGGCCGGAGCCGGTCTCGGCCGGTGGCACCTCCTCCTGGTTGTGCAGCGCTGCCACGACGCCCTGGACAGCCTGCGTGTCGAAGTACGGCAGGAACAGGTGCACGTCGTTCAATGCCGCGTCCTTCTCGATGCGCCGAGCCAAGGGCGTACGCACCATCCGACCCAGCAGTTGGGCGATGTACGTGTGATCCTCGGCACGCCGGAAAGACATCATGACTTCCGCCCGTGGGCAGTCCCACCCGGTGGAGAGGCTGGTCTTGAAGAACACCACGCCGATGTTCTTGTCCGCATCGATGCGGGAGGCTTCGACCTTGCGCACACGCCGGCCGCCCACGTCCAGGTCGCCGGTGTCGTGCAAGGCATGTGCGACCTCGCCCTCATTCAGGCTGCGCCCGATCGCGCTCTCGATCACGGTCAGTGCGTCGGCCAGGTCCGTCTTGGTCAACTGCCGATCGCTACCGTTCTCGACCTGCACGACCAGGACTGGCCAGACCGTAGCCTCCTGCTCATCCTTGCAGTACGCACCCCAGGCCGCCGTCATCTGGTTCCAGCGGCGGGCCGCCTCTTCCAGCAGGCCCATCTCGGCAGTCGTGGCCGACTCCGGGTGGTGGATCAGGATGCGGTCTTTCAGCAGGCCGGACTTCCGCACCTCCTCGGCCGGGATGGCCACCTTGTGCACCGTGTGCGGGGCATGCTCCAGCAGGTCCATGAAGCGCTTCGGTGTCGCGGAGACCCCGATCACCAGCGGCATCTTCACTAGGCCCGACTCCGCATGACCGAGCAGAAAGCGCTGCATCAGTGTCCGTGCCGCCTGCGCACCGCGGCCCGAGGTCATGCCGCGGTGGGCCTCGTCGATCACGACATAGAAGCG
>CAYNNW010000384.1:0-659 GCA_964398435.1 uncultured Gaiellales bacterium
TCAACGGCGGGCTTGGAAACGACACACTCAACGGCGGCTCAGGAAACGACCACATCATCAGTACACACGGAACCGACACCATCGAAGGAGGCTCCGGAAACGACACGCTCGACCTCCGCAACCGCACCAACGCCGCACTCATCAGTATCGACGGACGAAACAACGACTGGTACGGCAACACCCACACCAACATCAGCGGCATCGAAACAATCCACGGCACCGCCTTCGCCGACGCGCTCACCGGCTCCGCCACAACCGACACGCTCAACGGCAACAACAGCAATGACACACTCAACGGCGGGCTTGGAAACGACACACTCAACGGCGGCTCAGGAAACGACCACATTGCAGGGGGAGCGGGGAGCGACCAAATAGTCGGTGGATCCGGATCCGACTTCCTGAGGGGTGGGCTCGGAACCGACCGGATCGACGGCGGGGCAAGTGGCGACGTAATTCGAGTGCGCGACGGAAGCCGCGACTTCGTCCGCTGCGGAACAGGCAAGGACGTCGTATTTGCCGATCGTCTCGACCGCGTAGATTCATCGTGCGAGCGCGTGCGTCGCCGACGATGATTGGCAGCGCCGCAGCAGCGTGCGCGACGAGCTGGAGAAGCCCTCTATCGGACTCGAACCGATGACCCCTTCCTTACCATGGAAGTG
>CAYNNW010000384.1:669-2618 GCA_964398435.1 uncultured Gaiellales bacterium
GAGCTAAGAGGGCATTCGGCCGATTCTAGCGCGGTCGATTGCCGGTGACCAGCATGGGCGTCAGTCAACACGCCAACCCCGCTGGTGGCGCCGCCTTCAGCGGCTCAGCTGCGGGTGCACATAGCTGATCTCACCCGTGCTGCGCAGATGCTCCAGCCGTTCGATCACGCCATCCAGGTATTGCTGGGACTGGACGTAGCGGGTCGTGGAGCGAAGTCGCTGGTTGATCGGCCCTCGCCAGCTTTCCAGGGTCGAGGCGTGCGCGCGGGCGATCCCCTCCGCCGAGGCGCTGGCGGTCAGCGAGGCTGCTGCAGCCGGCTCCAGCGCCACCGCGACTGGCAGTGCGCGCGGTGCCTTCAGCCCGGCAACACCAACGAGCGCATCGAGCATCGGCGTTATCAGGGGTGATCCCCCGCGCGGCCTGATGAAGCCGATGTGGCCGTGGTCATACGTTCTGACTGCGTTCGCGGCAACAGATATCTGGTTCGCGTGCAGATCCGGGTCGGCAAGCAGCCAGTTGAACCCAACCAGCCTCTGCAGATCGATTCGCGCCGCGGCCATCGGATCAGCATCGCCCGCGTGCGCTGCGGCCAATACGTGTACGACGCCACGCAGGTCCGACGGATTCGATCCGGCAGCGCGCTCTGCCAACGATCCACCGTGCCTGCCCGGGCGCAGCATTGAGACCACCATCAGGTCGTGCATTGCTGCCTGCTTGCCCACCTGCCAGGCGAAGGCATCCTGCGCGGGCTGTGCGGTTGCGGCACGCGCCACCGCCTCGATCACCTCGCCGCTTGCGACATCCAGCACGCGCACCAGCTCGGGGGCACCATTGAAGCTTGCGGGAACTCCGGGCAGCGGCATTCGACTGAGGATCCGGCCACCGGCCAGCACACGTTCAAGCTGCGCAACCTGTTGAAGTCGCCCCGCCACATCCATCCCTGTCCACCAACGTCAGCATCTGATTGTCGGGGCGCACAGTACCTGCGGTTCCAGGCCTCACCGCAAGTTACGGACGTTTGCGGCGGCGCTTGACCCGCGCTGTTGTCTGCGGAGGGCGGCGCCGGCGGCGGCCCTTGCGCGCAGCACGGGCCCGACCCGCCGCGGCACCAGACGCCTCACGATAGTCGGCTGCCGCCTGAGCCAGGTCCGGATCAATCTCCCGCGACACCAGATCGCGGCCCAGGCACACGGCACAGCGCCCACAGGGCTCTGCCGTCGGATCGTCGAGCTCGTGCGCAATGCCGACCATCAGGCAGGTGGTCGTCGACTCTGCATACCGCTGCATACGGTCACGCTCGGCGTGCCTGCGCGCGGTCAGCTCGTTGAAGCGCGCCTCATCCACCCGAAATCCGGTTCCGGTCGCAGTCCAGCTGCTGCGCACCTTGCTCACCGGGGCAGGGTCCTCAACCAGCAGCTGGTCCAGCACCTTGCCGGTGAGCGCCTTGCCAACGCCCGCCCGCTTCGAGACCTCTGCAACCGTCAGCGCTGCCGGCGCCGCCTCCTGCAGGGCTGTCAGCACCGCGGCGCTGACCCCCGCCGGGGGAAACGCCTGCGCGATGAAGTAGTCCGTAATCCTCCGGTCACCGTCGCCATGCAGCAGGATCCCGAGCGCGCTGTCGACCGCGCGGCCGGCTCGCCCCACCTGCTGGTAGTAGTGGATCAACGATTGCGGCATCTGAAAGTGCATCACGAACGCGAGGTCCGGCTTGTCGAACCCCATGCTCAGCGCCGGCGTGGCAACAACCGCCTTGATCTCATTCGCCAGCAGGCGACGCTCCAGTTCGAGCTTGCGGCGATCCTCACTGCCTCCGGGGACGCCGCCGCCGGTGTAGTGCTCGGCATCGATTCCCTGCTCGCTGAGAAAGCCCGCAAGGCGGCGGGCATGCGCCTTGGTGAGGACGTAGATGATGCCGCTGCCCTCGATCTCGGGCAGGTGCTGCGCCAGC
>CAYNNW010000385.1:0-2616 GCA_964398435.1 uncultured Gaiellales bacterium
TCAACGTTGACCCCGCCGACCGCCTCTGCGTCGTCGGCGCGAATGGCTGTGGAAACACAACCCTTCTGCAGTTGCTGGCCGGCGACCTGACGCCGCACCGGGGAACGCTCGTGCGCAGGCGCAACCTTGCGGTATCGCGGGTTCGCCAGACAATTCCTGAGCTCGACTGGTGCGCCTTTGACGTGGTGCTGTCAGCGCATCCGCATATCGCAGCACTTCGGCGGCAGCTTGCGAGAATTGAATCCGACGGCATTTCGGACGGTGTAGCACTGCAGTACGCGACACTCGTCAGCGAATTCGCAACTGCTGGCGGCTACCAACGTGAGGCCGCGGCCGCCAAGGTACTCGCTGGATTGGGAATCACGCCACAGGAGTCGCAGCTACGACTGTCACAGCTGTCTGGTGGCCAGCGCACTCGGGTTGAGCTGGCACGCGTACTGCTCGCACCCGCGGACGTGCTGCTTCTTGACGAGCCGACCAATCACCTTGATCGACACGCACTCGACTGGCTGGACCGGTACGTGGCGGATCTTGATTGTGCCGTACTCGCGGTATCGCACGATCGGACATTCCTACGCCGTAATGCCAGTCGGATTCTTGACATTAGGCGCGGCCGAGCTGTCGTGTTTTCAGGCGGATGGGAGTGGTATCGCACGCAGATACAGCTGCGCGAGAAACAGGAGTGGCATGCATATGACGCTCACACGCGCAGGGTTGAAGCAGTACAGCGCGCCACGGCCCGCAGACTGCAGTTGGCCAGATCAATCGGTGGCAACGGCAACGTCAGTGCGGGAAAGCAGGGCGAGCGGACCGGCAAGGACTTCTATGCCGCAAAGGCAGCCAAAGTGCAGCGAACCGCACGAGTGCTCTCCGCGCGAGTCGCACGCGAACCCGCCATCTCACGGCCGTGGGTAGACGCGCCGATGGCTGCCGTGCAGATTGACTCAGTGGTGCAGCGGACAATTCCTGTGATCAGCGCGTCTGGAATTGGCAAGCAGTATGGCGGTTCGTGGCTCTTTCGCGGATACGACTGTGCTGTCGCGGTGGGCCAACGACTGGCATTGACCGGGGCAAATGGCGCAGGCAAATCAACACTGTTGGCCATCCTGGCTGGATCTCTGAGCCCCGACGAAGGATCTGTCGACCGTGCGCCCGGGTGTGTGGTTGCATGGAGTGCGCAGGACGCAGCACACCTGGAGCCCGATCTATCGCCGGTAGCGGTATGCACCGCGAGCGGCGACAAACAACGTGCTCTCGATCTACTCGGTGGCCTTCGGGTTCCGTCGCGCCAGCTCAACCGCCCGATCCGTGAGTTGAGCGCTGGCGAGCGTGCGAAAGTGGGAATTGCCCGGGCAATAGGTCAGGCGCCGGATGCGCTGCTCCTGGACGAGCCAACCAACCACCTGGACCTGATGACACAGCGGGTTATCGCGGATGCGCTCCAGGCGTATTCAGGCGCGCTGATACTGGTTTCGCACGATCGGGAACTGCTGGAGCGGTTGGACTGCAGCGAAATCGAGCTGGCCTCACCGGATTCCGCACGGTCAACCGCGATTGGCAGATCGGGAACTTGTTAGCGGAATGTGCTCAAGATTTCAGCGAAATTGGTCGATAGCTCACTGAGGTGGCGCTCTGCGCTGCTGTTGCGTGTTGCCGTGACCGGGATGACGTATCGGTTACGGGCGGGCCGGGTCGACTCAGGGGTGAGACCGATCCAGTAGTGCCTGCCCACGGGTCGAGGTACACGCTGGGAGGAATGACATACTGGCTCCAGGGGCGCCGACTGCGCGTGTGACCACGCGTTTGGCATGCGTCGTGTTGCTGGCACTTGCCGGCGCATGGATCGCGCGTGCACCCGTGCCCGAAAACGGAACGCCAGCAACCTCCCCGGCATTGGACGTTGCTCCTGCCGTCGCCCGTGTTCCCGCTCTTGCCACAGATATGGTCATGCAGTCGGTTCCGACACCGCTGCGCCAGGATCTTGGCGATCCGATCGGTGACCGGGCGGCGGTGGGAAGCTTCACCTTCCCTGAGCGACTGGATGGTCGGGTGCGACTGCAGGTCCCGAACTCCTCGGGGAACGCAGGCTGGGAAATGCTCGACGCAGAGCCCGTTAGGCGGACCAGCTTCGCCAGCGGTGTTGCATACCTGGGAAGCGAATACGACGTGCTGCAGCGAGTTGAGGGGCGACGCCTTCGCGAGTTCGTCGTTGTTCGGGAGCATCAGGGCGATCGGACCTGGCGCTGGCAACTGCACGCAAACGCTGCAACCGACACGATCCGCATCGACTCACGCGGGCGGGTACTGCTCGGCGGTGGCTATCGGATCGAACCGCCAAAGCTGCTTGATGCAGGCGGCAAGCCGATGAAGAACCGCCCTGTGCACTGGACGCTGCGCGGCACCGTCCTTGAACTGCGGGTCGATGATCGCAACCTCGCGCTGCCGTACGTAATTGACCCGGACGCAACTGCTCCCGATACCACCTGGCTCGACTGGCAGGAGTCGAGCGCGTACGCCTACTACGACTCGGCAACCGATGCCGATCGCGTCTGGTACAACCCGAACCAGACAGGCAGCGTCACCGCCCGGATCATTGCCGACGATGCCGAAACCGGC
>CAYNNW010000386.1:0-2599 GCA_964398435.1 uncultured Gaiellales bacterium
CCGGCTGCGGCGGATCGCCCGACCGACCCGCTCCCGCGCAGAACGGCGCCGGGAAGCGTCCTGCTGCCCAGAATGCCGCCAACGGCGCGACGACCGCGGCTCCTGGCGCAACTTCCGGGGATCAACCCCAAAGCCAGGGAGCCGAGCAGGACACGCAGCAGATGACTGCCGCGCAGGAGTCGCTGTCACAGTCGGCAACTGCCGTCAAGATTCCCTACGACGTCACGGCGACGGGCAAGTCAGAGTCGTACACCTATCCGGTCACACTCGCATACGACCACCCTCGAATCTCGGTCTCCACCGAAGCTACCGTGCAGGGGAAGACGTACGCCGGCATTCTGATCGACGATGGCTCGAAGGCAACCGGCTGCGTCACCAAACCCGCTGTTGCGTGCGTCAATCTCGGCGAGAGCCAGGGCGCTTTCGGATCGCAGTATGCCCCCGATGAAGCAGTAAAGATGCTGGAAACAGCCAATGCACTCGCGAGCGCTGGCGTTGAGGGGATGTCGGGCACCGGAACCAGAACCATTGCGGGCCGAAAAGCCATTTGTGGCTCGTTCACGATCAGCGAGTCCTGGGGGACCTATACGGGCGATGTCTGTCTCGACATCGAGACCGGCGCGCCCCTGTCGCTGTACCTGAAGGATTCAACCAACGCCAGTATCAAGGCGACCGCCACTGGATTTGGCGCAGCCACAGATGCCGACTTCACGCCGCCTGCAAGCCAGGCGGAATCGGTTGAAGCTGCCAAAGACACGATTGATCAACAGGCTGACAATGCCAGCGGCCAGATTGATCAGACCCGCGAGAATGCCGGAAATGGCGAGCTTGCCGACCGTGCCGGCTCAGCTATCCGCGGGCGTTAGCGCAGGTCAATCCAGCGGTCGCCGTCGACGATCGCCTTGACGTACGGCGACGCGGTAGCACCCACGTCACCATCCGCAAGATTGCGGGGGTTGTTCTCATCATGGGTCCAGCCCCAGGCAACGTAATACGCACCGTTACGGGCCTGCAGCAGCCCGACCATGCCCATCGCCTCGCCGACCACCGGGCTGTCCTGCTTCGAGATCTCTGATGCCGATGCAAGCGCCTGCGCGAACGAGACCTTCTCCGGCTTGCCGCCATAGGCTTCGCCGTAGGTCATCAATCGCCGCGTGTGCAGATTTGATGGCGTGCTTGCGACATTGGAAATCCCGTCGGGATCCTCGTGCAGGAACGCGAACTTCAGGCCGATCGAGTCGTCTTTCGATGGCCCGGCGAAGGCAGTGAATGTCTCACTTGCCCACCGATCCTTCACCTCGCGAACGCGATGTGGAAAGAACTCTCGCTTGGCAAGGATGTCGTAGTGGGGCGGAAATTGTCCCGGCTTCGCCCGTGCCTCAGCCGGGAGTGGCTGTACTGGTCGATTTGTGATGTGAAGGCTCATGGCGGCGAGTATGTATGCGCCCCTCAGCCGTCGCCCGCGCCAGGGTCTGCGCTGGCCCGCCTCGACCGTGGATGCGGCCCAGCATGCAACGGCATGTGGCCTGCGTTCGACAACCCGGCAGGGAAATTGTGCTGGGGAAGGACGCATGATGCTTGGGGGAGTTTCTGGTATTCGGGGCGCACTGTCGCATCCCGCGGCACGCATTGGACTGATGGCCGCTGGCGCAGCGGCGCTCGTTGGCTTGACGGCATCATGCGCTCGGCAGCGAAGCTCCGGCGATGGCGGCTCGTCGGGCAGCAGCGGCAGCACGGATGACACACATCACGAGTCAGACACCGACGACTTCTATCCGGCGCCCGGTGTGCTGTCGTCAGCAGTCGAGGCAGCGCCCGACACGGTCCGCGTGGCGCAGATGAACGCCTACAACCTGTTCGACACGGAAGATGCGTCGAATCAGGATGACGTCTACTCTCCGACTGACTACGCCGGGAGGCTCGACAAGCGCGCCGCTGCCATACGCGATGCCATGGGTGCGCCCGACATCATTGCGATGCAGGAAGTTGAGAACGAACAGGTACTGCGCGACCTCGCTGCACACCCGGATCTTCGGGAGTTCAACTATGAACCGGTGATCGTTGAGGGATCAGACCCGCGCGGAATTGATGTCGCATTTCTCTATCGCTCCGACCGCGTTGAGTTGGAGAGTGTGGAGCAGAAGAACACCACGCGTCCCAGTGAAACCGGGCGCCAGGTCAAGGTGTTTACCCGTCCGCCCCTGGTTGCTCAATTCCGGGTAGCTGGAAGCGGCGCCTCGGAGGGTCAGCGACTGACGATGATCGTCAATCATTTCACCTCAAAGGTTCAGGGGGAGGAAGGTGCAGAGCGCCGTCTGAACCAGTCCGAATTTGTCGCAGGCCTGGTGGATGCGATGGACGGAGCTGACAATCTGGTGGTCATCGGCGATCTCAACGAAACGATCGGCGAACCTGCCTACGAGAGCCTGGTCAACGGAAACGCCACCGGGAATGCCCGCGACGGTGCCCGGCTGGTCAATGCCGCCACGCTGCTCCCCACAGACGAGCAGTACTCGTATCGTGACGGCAGTCACCGGCAGCTGCTTGACCATGTACTGGTGCGACCGCACATGGTGGACAACATCTCGAACGTGGCTAT
>CAYNNW010000387.1:0-1967 GCA_964398435.1 uncultured Gaiellales bacterium
CGCCGGCTCGTCGGTTTCGTTGTGACCGTGGCGACGGTAGCCGACCAGGTCGATCACAACGTCGCGGCTGAAGCGATGCCGGTATGCCATCGCCAAGCGGGCTGCGGCAATGCAGGCCTCGGGATCGTCTGCATTGACGTGAATGATCGGGACGTCAAAGCCCTTGGCGAGGTCGCTCGCGTAGCGCGTTGATCGCCCCTCAACGGGCACGGTGGTGAATCCGAGCTGGTTATTGGCGATCACATGGATCGTGCCGCCGGTCTCGTACCCATCCAGCGACTGCAGGTTGAGTGTCTCCGCAACGACGCCCTGACCAACAAACGCTGCGTCACCGTGAATGAGGACGCTCAGTGCGGCGCCGCGGTCTACCTGAACGCTGCGTCCGGTTCCCCGTCGTTGCCGTGCCCGGGTGCGTCCCAGCACGACAGGGTTCACGGCCTCCAGGTGACTGGGGTTCGACACAAGTGAGACCTCGATCTCGCCAGCGGCGGCATCGTAGACCCCGGTTGCGCCCAGGTGGTACTTGACGTCGCCGGTCCCGCCACCCGGGGCACCGGTGCCCGCGATCACGCGATGCTCGGCCTCGAACTCGCGGAGCAGTAGATCGTACGAGCGGCCGATGATGTGTGCGAGCACGTTCAGTCGACCACGATGGGCCATTCCAAGAACGACCTGCTCACTTCCGTCCTCGGCTGCGAGCTCGGTGATCTCATGCAGCATCGGAATGAGCATGTCCAGGCCCTCGACCGAGAACTGCTTCGCGGCAAGATATGCGCGACGCACGAACCGCTCGAAGACCTCGACGTCGGTGAGCTGGTCCAGCAGCTGGCGGTGCTCGCCCACCTGGAGTGGCTGCCGATGCTCACCAGATTCGATCATCTGCCGTAGCCAGACGCGCTGTTCGTGGTCTGAGATGTGCTCAATCTCGTAGGCAATCGTCGAGCACCACGTCTCACGCAGCTGTGGCAATGCGTCGGCCAACGTGTCACCTTCAACACCAATCCGCAGAATGCGGGCCGGAATGGTGCGCATGATCTCTTCCGTCAGCCCAACAGTCGCTGGCTCGAGTGACGGGTCGCCCGGTGCAGGAGTTCCCAGCGGGTCAAGCCGCGCTGCCAGGTGTCCGTGCGTTCGGTGCGCCTTGACGAGTGCCATGGCTGCCGCAACCGATGCGGCCTGTTCTTCGGCAGTCGTGAACGCTGCGGTACCAACGGGCAGGTAGCCGTCCGGCTCGGGCAGCGGACCACCGTCCACAGGCAGGTTCTCGATCGGAACGACGATTTGGCTCTCGTGCGGATCGACGAGCTTGGTCGTGCCTGCGACGTCGCCCACGAGCGAGGACGCAGGTGCAGACGTTGTGGGAGGTGTAACCGCAGGGGCTGAAGGGGCGGCCGGCGCATCGCTCGCTGTCGAGTGACCTGCTGTCAACCCCAGAGACTCGCGCACCCGCTCATAGAAGCCATGCTCGCCCTGCAACAGTTGATCTACGTGTCGCAGGAATGATCCCGACTCGGCACCCTGGATGACCCGGTGGTCGTAGGTGCTGGTCACTGTCATCACCTTCGCCACGCCCAGCTGCGCAAGCCGCGGCGGATCCAGGTGCGCAAATTCCGCCGGAACACCAATGGCACCGGTGGCAATAATTGTTGCCTGGCCCGCCATCAGGCGCGGGACAGACGCTACCGTCCCCAGGCCACCCGGGTTGGTCAGCGTGACCGTGGTGCCCATCATGTCGTCGATACCGAGCTTGCCGGTGCGGGACCGTGCAACCAGGTCGTCGTAGCGGTCAAAGAACTCGACCGGTGTCAGCTGGTCGGCTGCATGCACGCACGGAACCATCAAGCCGCGGCTGCCGTCCGGCCGACTGACATCGACGGCAAGTCCGAAGTTGATGTGCGCGTGATTGATTCGGTGCGGCTTGCCGTCAATCATCGTGAAGACGTGTCCCATCGATGGGAACTCGCGCC
>CAYNNW010000387.1:1977-2542 GCA_964398435.1 uncultured Gaiellales bacterium
AGCTTTCAACGATTGCCCATGCAACCAGATGCGTGAAGCTGAGCTTTCGGCCGCGATCAGCGAGCGCCGCATTCAGCAGGCGCCGCTGGGCGTCGAGCGTTGCTACCGCAACCGTGCGAAACGTTGTTGCAGTCGGAACGGTCAGCGACTCGTTCATGTTGCGGACAAGGCCGCCCGCCGGGCCCTTCATCAGCTCGGGCGTGGGCTCTTCGGTGGATGGAGGAGTGGGAGCGGGCGTCGCAGCCGGCGCGGCAGTGGGCGCGGCGGCCGGGGCGCTTGCAGCTGCCGGTGCGGCGGCTGCCGCGGGCGGTTGAGCTGGCGTGCCTGGCGCCGCCGCTGACGCCTCTGCCACCGTTGATGGGGGGCGTGTTGCCACGGCGGTGCCGGCGACGGTGCCTGGTCCGTTGGCGGATGCCTCCCCTGCGAACAGCGTTCGCCACTCTTCACTGACCGATGACGGATCCTCGAGGTACTGTTCGTACATCATCTGGATGAAGCCGTCGTTGAAGCTGTCGCTGGGCTCGTGTTCCACGTTCTGCCTACCGCAAGGTGGTGATGTGCCGAT
>CAYNNW010000388.1:0-1145 GCA_964398435.1 uncultured Gaiellales bacterium
GTTGCTTCGTCGTACGGGTCCGCATCGGGGTGGCGACTCGTTCCATAGACAAACGTTGTGGCACCATCCTGCAACACACACCCACCAGCTGCCGGCGCAGATCCATCAGATGTCACCGCGCGGATCGACTCGATCCGCAGGTCGGGCAGTCGCAGGGTCGCGATGTCAACGCCCGCGCGCTCGAAGTTCCACGCCCCGTCTGCCGTCAGCGGTGCGGCGGCGTCGGCGCCAGCTGACCGAACCATGCGATACAGGAAGATCTTGAGTTTGCCGCCATCAACCACTGCGGCACCGGGCCAGTACCACTCCCCGGCGCGCATCGACAGAAACGACGTCGACGAGTATGGATTGGTTCCGAGCAGTGTTGTCAGTCGATTGCCGTTCTGTACGACCATCGAGTTGCGGGTCATCGGCGTGTTTGCGGGGCGGGATCGATCGGCGTTCACCGTGCCAAGATAGGTATCGCCAAACAGCCAGACAGTACGACCGTCGGGGAGTCGGGCAGTGACTGTGGCATCGGCTCCGGTCCAGCCTCCGTCTCCACCAGGTGCGTCCCACATCTGTGCGAATTCGTCAGGAGATCGTGCGTCGCCTGCAGCAACGCTAGCCACCCGATCGATGGGGCGCCAACGAGAATCGAACTCGTGGACATCAAGACTGCAATCGGCGCTGACGCCCACATTGCCAGAGCGGTCCGTAACCCGGATCGACAGTCGATGCGACCCAAATGTGACTCGCGTCAGATCGACGCTTGTCCATACGGATGCTGCCACCGAACCGGGAGCCCCGCTGCGCCAGAACATGCCCGCATTGGCAACCTCACCGTCAACAAGTACCTGCGCCTTTGCGAGTGCACGATCGTCAGCGATATCCGCACTGACAATGGCTGACCCGGACACCACGGCGGGGCAGGTGGCCGGCGCCGTGAGCGTGGCACCAGGTGGAACCTCATCGTTATGGACAGTCACGGGCACTGACGCCGAGACGATCGCACTGCCGTGGATGTCGACAATCCGCGCGGCGAGCGTGTGCCGCCCGTCCGGAACGGTCGTGGAGTCCCAGGATGTGACTGATCCCCACGGCTTCCAGAATATTCGCTGCTGCGGAACGCCATCGACAAGGAGTCGCATCCCCACGGCTCCCTC
>CAYNNW010000388.1:1155-2529 GCA_964398435.1 uncultured Gaiellales bacterium
ACCACCATGAGGTGGCACATATCCATCTTCCAATGCAACGGCGTCCGGCAAGATATCCGGATTGATCTGCGCGTAATGTGGATGGGCAAAGGGCACCCCGGATACCTGCTCGCTGCGAAGCACCTGTGCACCCGCGACTGAGCTGCTGCCAAGCAGCGCAAGACATACCCACATCAGCAGGCTGTGCACCAGATACGGCGTTGTTCGGCGAAACGACAGCATCTACGGGACACCAGCGCGCAGCGGTATGCCCGCGCCTGGCTGACTTCAGCATGCGGGCGGTTACCCGAAACCGTCAAGCGATCGCAAACGCGCCTAGGCTGGGAACGGCAGTGTCTCGTAGCGCACGGCCAGGGCGTCGACGGCGCGCGCAACGTCCTCAAGGCGGCTGGCGAACACGTCGCGGACATTGGCCACGCTGCGGATTGACGTGTCGAACAGGAATCGCCCGCTGCCCTGAACGCCATTCACTGCCGAGGTGAGTGCTGCGCGCTCTGCCCCGATTCGCTGTGCGGTGGCCGACAGATCGCGCTGCAGATCCCAGCTGGCGTCTGCTGCCATTTCGTATCCTGGGACACGGGCCCCGCCATATCCGCCAGTGGTTGATGCAGGAAAGCCAAGCACGAGCTTGCCAATGCCGTCCGCCTTGTGTACCGCCCACAGGGCGTCCTCGGTCGCTGCAAGGCCCTGCATCAGGGGAAGGATCATTCCGACAGCGGCCTGCTCGCGATTCGCCAGCAGCGGTGGGGCTACGCTTCGCGCCTGCCCGGCTGCGACACGCGCGTTGTCGGCAGCGCTATGCAGGCGAGCACCCAGTGAGGATGCAAGCGGTGGTGCCTGTTTTGCCAATTCCGGACGCGCTTGGCGCATGTGTGCGCCGCTGATTGATGCGACATTCATCAGGTGAACTCCTGAACCCGTTGAATCGCGGCCGATTTCCCGTCGGGCAGCGCGATCGATGTACCCGTAACAGGGCACACACTACGAGCATGCAGCACGAACGTTCGAGCGACCAACCCGAGCTCGGCCCGCACCGCGCACATCCGCGGCCCGCCCGGGCCGCCGGCAATCGTGCATACTCGTGCCAACGATTGCCGTGCAGACGTTTCTTCCATATCCGGACTTTGCCCAGACCGCCGAGGTGCTCGACCGTCAGCGCCTGGGCAAGCAACGCGTAGAGGTAATGCAGATCCTGCGGGCCATTCGCGGCGAGAGCCGGGGCTGGACCAACCACCCCGCTACCAACATGTGGCGCGGGCACGAACGGTTGCTGGGCGCCTACGGTGTCGCGATCTGCGATGAGTGGATTGGGCGTGGATATCGCGACACCTGCCGACCACAGATCATCGAGCTGTCCGGGTGCGATCCGAGCGG
>CAYNNW010000389.1:0-2516 GCA_964398435.1 uncultured Gaiellales bacterium
AACTGCACGACCAGCGTCCAGCCACCCGACAGGATGAACAGCAGAATCTTGAATGGCAGTGAGATCACGACCGGCGGCAACATGAACATGCCGAGGCTCAGCAGGATGTTGCTGATCACCATGTCGATCACCAGGAAGGGCAGCAGCACGGCGAATCCCATGATGAATGCCTTCTTGAGCTCGCTGATCAGGAATGCCGGAATGATGACCCGCATCGGCAGGACCTTGGTGCCGCCCCGGTCGATGTCCGCTGCGCTGGGCAGACATCCGCTGGTGATCTGGCCACCCTTGCAGATCGGCATCTGCTGCTTGTCGCGAGCCAGCTCGTAGAACGTCTGGACTTCCTTGCGGCTGTTCTTGCCGAGCTGCTTGGTCATGAACTCTTTCAGCGGGCCGCTGCCGCGGCTGACTGCCTCGTCGAGCGTGATCTTGCCGGACTTCATGGGCTGGAACGCTTCACGATTGATCTTGTCGATCGTCGGTCCCATCACGAACAGCGAGAGGAACAGGGCCAGCGCGATGATCACCATGTTCGGCGGTACGTTCTGTGCGCCAAGTCCGCTTCGCAGGAACGAGAGGACGACGACGATGCGCAGGAAGCTGGTCAGCGTCATGACCGCGAAGGGCATCAGCGACAGCGCGCCGAGGTAGATCGCAACCTGGACGAAAGAGCTCGACCCTGCGGTGTCAGCGGCGAAAGCAGCGGCGGGAAGCAGAATGAGCATCGCCAGGCTGATGCCGGCCATGATCAGCGAGGTTCGCAGTCGCCTGCGGATCTCGGTCCGCTGTGCCTCGCGCTCGGCGGCAGTGGTTGTGCGGCTGTGGGCGATTCGATTGCGCTCTGCGCGGCGTCGCGCGGATGCGGCAAGTCGATCCCGCAGTCGAAGGGGCGTTGTCAGGATGGCCGTTGTCATGACCGGTCCTCCGCGGCCGCAGCACTGACGACCTGTACATCGTCGCTGCTGTCGGCGTGTCGCGACGAGCGCGCGGCGCGTGCCTTGTCGAGCATCCAGGCAAAGCTCTCGCCAACCGTTGCGAACTGCTCGCTGCCGCCCGTACGAAGCGTGCGGCGTCCCGACGGCGAATCGCTGTCGCTGTCGTCGTTGTCAGCATCTTCGTCCAGCTCGCCCGAGCCGAGCATCAGCTCGTACTCTTCGGCGGTGATGTGGTCGATCAGATTGACCGAGCTCTCGCCCGTGCCAACCAGAACGTAGCGGCCGCCGAGCTCGATGACGTACAGCGACTTGCGTGCCTCGAGCTGTCGCTTGCCGACCACGCGAAGTGAGGCGTGATCGAGCGTGCCCGAGCCAATGCCCAGTCGCTTGCGTGCCATCCCGGCGGCGAAGTACATCGCGCCGACGACGATCAGCAGAACGAGGGTTGGGGTGACGAACCAGGCGGCATCCATCTTAGCGGCGCTCCGTCAGCTCGGTAATGCGCAGGCCATAGTTGCCATTGATCGTGACGAGCTGGCCTCGTGCGACAACGCGTCCGCGAACCCGCAGGTCGACGGGCAGGTCGATCGAGTGGTCGAGTTCGACAACCGAACCCGAGCCCAGCTCGAGGAAGTCCTCGACGGTCAGTGCGGCATCGCCGAAGCAGACTTCCACCGGCACCTCGACGTCGAGGACCAGATCAGAGATCTCGCCGCCCAGCGGGCTGCCGACGGTGCGGATGCCGGGCTGGACCTGGTCGAGCGTTGGGCGCTCAACCATCAGGTCGCCAGGATGACCCATCGGGGCGCTGGCGCTGATACCTGCGGACGAGGCGTACGGATCGAGCATCGAGCCCTGGTGCTGCTGTGTGGCAGGCGTCGCGGCCTCGACGGGGGTTGCATCCATCCACGATCCCATTTCGGGGGCCGGGGCCGGAGCGGCAGCAGGAGCGTCGAGCCATCCGTCGCCCGTTGAAGAGGCATACGGGTCGCCACCGGCCTGCGGAACCGGTACCTCGGGGGCAGTCGGCGGCGGCGGCGTGTCGAGCCCGCCGGAGAGCCAATCGCCACCCTGCTGGTCATCGGAGCTGTTGAGGTAGTCGTTGTTCATGCCAGTTCACCTGTCTCGGGCTGCATCAGTGGGGTGTCAAACGCATCAAGGTCTGCAAAAGGCTGTGCGATCGAGGTCGTGGGATCGCCGTCGTGTGGCTGTGCGCCACCGGTGGGAGTGTCAGCTGTCGCGGCTCGCTGCTCGCCGTCGACGTGCGTAACGACGAGGGCCAGCTGATCGCGGTGCCGTGCAAGTCGGGCGCGGATGTCGCGGTCGAGCAGGTTGAGCTGCATCTCGGCCGAGGTCGAGACGTCGAGGTCGACGATGTCGCCGCGCTCGAGTCGGCCGATCATTCCAATCGGGAGGTTGGTGGTCAGCGTGACCGGAGCTTCGATCAAGCGCTCGGCATGTTCGGCCGGGTTGGCGATGGTGGCCGAGGTCAGGATGAAATTCGGCTCGGCACCGTAGAAGCGGCAGATACGGCGCAGGCGGCGCAGTTTTTAACAAATATTGAGCGACAGACAACTGAGG
>CAYNNW010000390.1:0-2512 GCA_964398435.1 uncultured Gaiellales bacterium
GATGCGGGTGGCTGTCCCGCCGGACCGCCGCCGCCCGTTACGGTTGCGCCGTCGCTGCTTCCGCCTCCCACCGCCGTTGCGGCGCTTCCCCCGCCCAGACGAACCGTTCGCCCGGTTCCGCTGCTCGGCGGGCCCGAGGCCACGACCCACACCAGGACCAGGGCGCACGCTGCAGCACCAATCCAGCCGGCGCTCAGCGGGCTTCGTCGCGTTCGGCGCGCTGGCGCCGGCGCGGGAAGCGCTGCAAGCGACTGCGCGCGAGGCTCCGACATCCACTGCTGTCGCGCCGCGGCCGCCGCCCCCGACGATACGGGTACCGTGAAGACTGCATCGGCGTTGATCGGCCGTCCATGTTCCTGCGGCAGTGACACGGGGTGCGGTTGTGCCTGAGAGTGCGGCACTGTCGCGTAGTGCGGTTGAACCTGAGACTGGGGCAGTGCAACGTGGTGCGGCGGCGCAGGGTGCTGCGTAGCCTGCCGTGGGGGCGCCTGGTAGTCGCGTCGTCCATGTGTTGGCGCAGCGGGTCGTGGAGCAACTCGCTTGGCGGGCGGGCGTGATGGCGAGCCGGCCTGGCGATCCGAATTCGGGTCAAGCAGTGACAGTCGTGGCACGAACGGCGCCCGGCCGCGTATCGGCTCGAACTGCAATCGCTCGGAATCCTCGCTCTTCGACATGGTGCTCCTCCCGGCGCGCGCGAATTGCATGCGCGAACCACTCACCAGTGTTGTCGGATGTAGGCGTGCTGCTGTCACATCAGGCCAATCGGCAGGCCGCTCGGGCCGAGCAGCGGTGCGGGGCTGGCCACACAGTCCGCGCGTGACCAGCATCCATTCGCACCCTGATTCACCATCACGAAGGACTCGAAGTGGTTTCGAACAGTCGCCCGTCGCTCCTCGACACTCGCGTACCGGAAACTCCCCGCACACAGAGTGCTCCTGCATGGCATCAACCTTCCCCGCCGATGCAGGTGATTGCAGCTCCGCCGCGCATTGTCTATGTCAGGCCGCGAGGCTCGCGAATCGAGTCGACGCTGCTGGGGCTTGCGGTCATCGTGCTTGCCGCGTTGGCAGCGCTCGGTGGGTTCGCGGCAGCGCGATACCAGGCTCCGACGCAGGACGAGATCATCGCGGCGCAGCGGTGGGCCGAGTCAGAGGCGTATCGGCGAGGAACGCTGGAGGGTATGGCCGAAGGCCGTGCGCAGACGCGGGAATTCGAAGGTGCGGCGCAGGATCTCAAGACTCGCAACAAGCAGTGGCAGGAGTGGAATCGCGGATACCGCGCCGGGCGGCGCGCGGCGCGCTCGTCCAGCGGATCTCGGTCGTCCAGGTACCGTGGAGGCGCTGGCATTGCCGCCCCGCGGCCGCGCATCAGCATGTCGGCGCCGTCAGCCTCCTCGTTCTCATACGAGGCTGATATTGCTCCGGCCCGGGAGATTGCCAGCGACTACGCCAATCTGACGAACTCGACCGTCGGTGTTGATATCTACTGACGATTCCCTTGCCGACAGCGCCCACAATCACTAGCATGCCCCGCAGGCGACCAGTCACCGATGTGCACGAGGGGGCACCAGCTGGCTATGACGGGCACTCTCACCACCCCGATCGATACTCCTGAATCCCAGGCCGACACTGCGGTTGGAGCAACCTGCCCGCACTGTCGACAAGTATTCGATCCAAGCGTTGACCGCAGCCAGCGGCCGCGGCACCAGGGTGCAAAGTGTCCGCACTGTCGCCTGTTCGTGCCAGCTCGATTGCTCGGTACGGCCCCCATCGACGGCGCGCTCAGTGCGCGACCGGTCCGAATTACGCGCGACTCATAGCGTCGCCGTCGTCACCGGGCGCGGCGGTCTGCTACGCTCTCCGACTGACGTTTTCTGCCATTCGATCTGGAGACGGGCGAAGCCATGGCACGATCCACCGTGCGAACTAAAATCACGCTGGCCTGCGAGCAGTGCAAGCGACGAAACTACGAATCAATGAAGAACAAGCGCAACGATCCGGATCGGCTCGAAGTGCGCAAGTTCTGTCGTTGGTGTGGGGCACACACAGCCCACAAGGAGACGAGGTAGGCGTGG
Source organism: uncultured Gaiellales bacterium (assembly GCA_964398435.1). Lineage (GTDB taxonomy): Bacteria > Actinomycetota > Thermoleophilia > Gaiellales > SKUG01 > CAYNNW01. The sequence continues at coordinate 2,075 of CAYNNW010000390.1, forward strand.
CTCGAGCCACAAGCACCGGTTCAGGTGGTCGCCCGAGTGGCGAGCAGCCTGCATCTCCCGCGCGGTTCCTGCGCGAGTCGTGGGGTGAACTGCGCAAAGTGCAGTGGCCCACGTTCGAGCAGGTCTTCCATGCGACGGTCGTCGTTTTCTTTGTGACGGCGGCGTTTGCGATCTTCCTGACCGTCGTCGACCTTGCAATCGCCAAGCTGGTCACCCAGGCCGGCAAGCTTCTCTGAGCACGACGCACGTAACGAGGCACACATGTTCCGCTGGTACGCCATCAACACCTACTCCGGACTCGAGCGCAAGGTCGAAGCGAACCTTCGTCAGCGATTCAAGTCAGCTCCCGAGACCGTTCGATTCGCATTTCGCGACATCGTCGTTCCGATGGAGACCTACGTCGATACCGACCGTGAGGGCAAGAAGGTCCAGAAGCAG
>CAYNNW010000391.1:0-1729 GCA_964398435.1 uncultured Gaiellales bacterium
GCCGCGTCCGTCACACGCCTGTGACATGGCGCTGCCTACGATTTCTGCTACCCGGCTGGCTGCCGGGGAGATGGCGTGGGGCCCGTGGTGTAACGGCAACACATCTGATCTCGCCAGTCGGAAGCTGCCGGTTCGATTCCGGTCGGGTCCACACCGTCGAATGTGGTGATGTGGCATCGCTACAATGAGACCGACTGGCGAGATCACACGCGCGGACTCAAGCGTGCGTGCCATACATCACGAACAGGGGCGATCGTCGCATGGCGCGGAGATCGCCCCTGATGCTTCCTCGACTCGATGGTCTTGTGCAATTGAGCACTCGCTTCAGCCGACACGGTAGTGCCGCGTCCGTCACACGCCTGTGACATGGCGCTGCCCACGATTTCTGTACCCGGTTGGCTGCCGGGGAGACGGCGTGGGGCCCGTGGTGTAACGGCAACACACTCGGGTTTGCCACTTGAGAGCTGCGGGTTCAAATCCCGCCGGGTCCACACCGTTGACTGGCTGGTGGTCACCCCCGCGCTACACTGTGTGGAAGTGGCAAACCTGAGCACGTGAGTTTCGACTCACGCCGTACATCATGGACAGGGGCGATCGTCGCATGGCGCGGAGGTCGCCCCTGATGCTGCAGGTGGCGCGTTAGCCGGCGAGCGTGCCGGAGAACACCTGCCATGCCAGGGCGCTCTTCGCAGTGAATGAGAGCACGATGTACGTGCGCTCGCCCGTCACATAGCGTCGCCATCTGCCCATCTCGCGATAGTGCGCAACCATCACCAGGGCAAAGATGTTGAAGAATGCGAACAGGCTCGCGTAGATCGCGTATACGAATCCGGGCACCCCGCCCCCGGCGCCAAACAGGTAGACGCCGATAGCGATCCAGGGCACGGCGCCGGCCGCGCACCCGAACAGAAACGGCTGCCAACCACCGCTCGCCGGCGGTGTGCGCTCCTGCAGGTGTCCGAACCAGATCATGCACATGTTCACGCCGACCAGTGCAATGAGCGTCGCAATGTCGGTGATTCCGGTAAGCATGGCAATCGGCACGAGCATCACCGACGACGAGATCGTGTATTCGCCCCACCGGAACGGGGCGCGGCCGTGCCGCAGCGACGTCGCATAGCGCGGGAACACGCCGGGCAGCGAAATGAGCAGGTGGAACGCCGCCGAGATCATGAGGAACGACGCGGTGAGCCATGCGAACGACGGGGTCCAGATCGGCTCCACCGGCCACGTGGCATGAGCCTACTTGACGTAGTGATCCACAGTGGTCCGGCAGCTCTGCGACGCACACCGAATGACGGTGCGGCTATGTCAGCGAGCGTCGTCACTCGCTGGCCGTGAGTGGAGCGGCAGCTCGTCGGGCAGTCGGTTCTCGCCGGTTGTTCGTTCGGCGTATGACAGCGCACCGTCGCCATCGACATCCATCGATTGCAGTCGTTGACGGATTGCCTCCCTCGTAGAGCGCTCTCCAATGTTGAGTCCGGACAGATCGATGCCGTATCGATGTTGTGTGATTCCACCGTTAAAGGTCCCGTCGATACGTGATGGGGAATTCAACGAAACGCGATCAGTTTCGGTGCCGCTTACTTCGTTTACGAGTGGGATGCGTACATTGAGGCTGGTGCTCGCCTCGATCACATCATTGCCGTTGGCGTCAATGCTGTTGAAGATCGCAGCGACCGCGGAATCAATGTCAATCGTGCCTGAGGCAAGTTCCCACTGGCCGAGA
>CAYNNW010000391.1:1739-2505 GCA_964398435.1 uncultured Gaiellales bacterium
TGTTTCGGGCGTAGTCGTCGATCCCGACCAGATCGTCTGGCGTTCCCACTCCTCCTGGTCGGGAGGCGGATGTGGGATCAAAGTCTGGGTTGGCAATCCAGTGTTGGGTGTTGCTTCGGACCTGGTCGCTCAAGATCGAATTGCGGACCGCCCCATGAGCCTTGAGTCCAGCAAGCACAGATACTCCGACGGCGGCTGGAATTCCGATGCCGAGCAGTGCGGATCCGAGGCTTCCCGGACGCGCAGCCAACCCGAGCAGTGGCAAGCATGCGAACGCAGTCGCGGTCGATGCGAGAAATCCTGCGGAAAGGGGAAAGACTGTGGCGCTGATACGGCCACCCGTCGACATGGTCGACTCGGCATCAGCGTAGTTGGTCGGAAGCGTCAACGGCACGTTCGATGCCTGCGGTATCGGTTCTGATCCGCGCGGGCCCGCAATAGCAGTCATGGATTATCCCTCTTTCAGAACGGCCCGCCCCCAATCGTTAACCGTGTAACCCGGTATCGAGAATTAATTGGTCGGTGTTACAGCTCGAACGCCGTTGCGCATCACGCCGGCAGCTGCAGGATCTCGCGCGCTTCGCTGACCGAGGCGGCCGGCCGGCCGACCTGCTTCGTAATCAGGGCGATGCGCTCCACAAGCTGCGCGTTGGTTGCCAGCTGGCCGCGCTGCAGGTACAGGTTGTCTTCCAGCCCCGTGCGTACATGCCCGCCCCAGGCCAGGCAGTGCAGGTTCATTGGCAGCTGCGCGCGGCCGGGCGCGCAG
>CAYNNW010000392.1:0-2498 GCA_964398435.1 uncultured Gaiellales bacterium
CTCCCTCGTAGAGCACGCTGGTCATGCCCAGCGCCAGTGGCGCGTAGACGATGTACGAGTGGCCGGTGACCCAGCCGATGTCAGCAGCACACCAGTAGACGTCAGCTTCGGGCTTGGCGTCGAACACCCAACGCATCGTGGCGGTAACACCGGTCAGGTAGCCGGCGGTGGTGTGCATCAGGCCCTTGGGCTTGGCGGTGGTGCCGCTGGTGTAGAGCAGGTAGAGCAGGTCTTCGCTGTCGACGGGCTCGGGCGGGCAGGTGGCCTCAGCCGTCTCCATCAGCTCGTGCCACCACTTGTCGCGGGGCGCGTGCCAGCCCAGCTCGCAGTCGAGGTTGTCGCCCATGCGCTGGACGACGACGCAGTGCTCGATCGTCGGGGTGGTCTTCAGGGCCTCGTCGGCCAGGGCCTTGAGCTGGACCACCTTGCCGCGGCGCCAGCCACCGTCGGCGGTGATCAGCACGCGACACTCGGCGTCATTGATCCGGTCAGCCAGTGACTGCGAGGAGAAGCCGCCGAACACGACGCTGTGAGCCGCTCCAAGTCGGGCGCAGGCCAGCATCGCTGCGGGCAGCTCGATGATCATCGGCATGAAGATGGCAACGCGGTCGCCGTGCTTGACGCCCAGGCCGCGCAGCACGTTGGCGAAGCGCTCGACCATCTCGAGCAGCTCGGCATAGGTCCACGAGCGGCGGTCGCCGTCCTCGCCCTCCCAGTGGTAGGCAACGCGGTCGCCGAGGCCAGCGGCCACGTGGCGGTCGAGGCAGTTGGCGGCAACGTTGAGCTGGCCACCCTCGAACCACTTGGCGAACGGGGCGTTGTCCCAGTTCAGCACGCGCTCGTACGGCGTGATCCAGTCCAGCTGGTCGGCCTGTGCCGCCCACCAGCCTTCAGGATCGGCGGCAGCCTGCTCGTAGACGGCCGGGTCGCTGAGCGTTGCATTGGCAACGAACTCGGGTGACGGCGGAAAGGTGCGGCTCTCGTCCAGAAGCGCTTCGATCGCGTCGGTGGGTGCAAGCGTCGTGGAATCAGTCATCCTGGGTCCTCCCTAGACCACGCTGCTCGGGGAGTGCGGTGACCGCCCGGCAGGCTCAACGGCATATCGACTGGCAATCCTACGTCGAATTGACCGTTGATGGGGCAACGATCAGGCCTGACGACGCCATTCGAGCACACTGGTAGCCTCAGGCAATGCCCGATGTACGACTTGTCACCTGCCTGGATCTGCCGGAACCCGACCACGACGAAGCACCACTTGTCGAAGCACTGACAGCCGCCGGCCTGAACGTGGACGTGGCCGCCTGGGACGACCCGACCGTGGCCTGGGGCGATACCCGCCTGACCGTGATTCGCAGCACCTGGAACTACCACCACAAGCGGCGCGAGTTTCACGAGTGGGCCACGCGCGTGGCAGCGCAGACCGCGCTGAGGAACCCGGTGTCACTGCTGGTTGCAACCAGCCACAAGTCCTATCTGGCAAAGCTGGAGCGCGCCGGAATTGATGTCGTGCCGACGCGTTGGCTGACACGCACGGCAGCGCCACTTGCTGGCAAGGATCTTGCGGCGATGCTGCCCTGGGATGACGTCGTGATCAAGCCGGCAGTATCGGCTGGGTCGTGGGGAACACGCCGCTTTCGTCTGCGCGGGGACGCTGCAGATGCCGCGGATGGTGATGCGCTGACGATCTGGGAATCTGCAGCTGCACATATCAACGACGTACGGGCCACGCGCGATGTGATGGTGCAGCCAACACTGGCATCGATCCTCAGCAACGACCCCGACCAGGGCGAGCGAAACCTCGTCTGGATCGCGGGTGAGTTCACTCACACGATTCGCAAGCAGGCCCGGTTCTCAGCCGATGATGAGTCTGTCAGTCAGGCACTGACACCGGCGACTGACGAGCTGCAACTGGCCCAGCGAGCGCTGACCGCGCTGCTCCCTCCCGAGGAGTGGCAGCGACTGCTCTACGCCCGCGTCGACATGGCCCGCGATGAGCTGGGCACGCTGCGGGTTGTCGAGGTTGAGCTGATCGAGCCGTCACTGTTTCTGGTGCAGCACCCGCCCGCACTGCAGCGGATGGTCAGCGCATTGGCGCATCACGCAGTCGGCGCGCCCGCACCGGCCTGATCCCGAAGCGGAGCTGTCGCGCTCGAGATCGCCTGCAGCGACTCGGGGTTCTCAACCGTCGAGATGTCGCCAGGGTCCTTGCCCAGTGCTGCAGCACGGATGGCGCGGCGCACGATTTTGGCGCTGCGCGTTCGCGGGAGGGCAGCCACCAGCATCACTGCGTCGGGCATGAACGGCTTGCCCAACCGCTCGCCAACCAGGGCGCGCAGCTCTCGAACCAGCTCGTCCGAGCCGTCGGCTCCGTCGCGGAGCACGGCGAAGCACCAGACGGTTTCGCCCTTCAGCTCGTGCGGAACGCCGATTGCAGCGGCCTCGCGCACTGCCGGATGGCTGACCAGAATGGATTCGTACTCGGCCGGGCCGATCCGCTT
>CAYNNW010000393.1:0-2490 GCA_964398435.1 uncultured Gaiellales bacterium
AGCTGAAGACCGCATCGTCAAGGCGTCCCGCGATCACACGCTCGTACCCCGGCAGAATCGAATCAACCGCGTCCGGCGACCCGTTCATGACCGCAAGAAACGCCGGGAGCAATACGCCATCAGCGCCGCGCACGGGCAGATATCGCTGGTGCGACTGCATGGCGGTTACCAGCACACGCTCGGGCAGCTCGAGATAACTGGGAGCAAAATGCCCAGTAATTACCGTTGGACGCTCCACCAAGTGCACGACCTCGTCCAGCACGGACGCAGGGTCCTCCCAGGACCCTCCCAGTGCTGCCGCGGCATCGTCAAGACCGCGCTCGATCGTTGCCCGCCGCTGGCCCTGGTCAACGAGTACGAACCCGCGCGCGAGGTCCTCCTCGTACGACAGCGCCGAGGAAATCGATACGTCACGCTCGCCGCCCAGGAATCGGTGGGTACGACTCCGGCCGTCACTCTCAACGCCCCACAACGAGTATTTGAGCGTCTCACCACCATGCTTGGTCACAATCCATCGCACGGGCCTGACGAAACGATGGACGCTGCTCCCCCACCGCATTGGCTTGGCAAACGACAGTGCACTCAGGACCTCGTCGGCGATCCCTGGCCAGACCTCTGCAAGCGGCGCAGCATCGGCCTCGTACTTCGCCCAGACGACCTCGCGTCCGGTGTCATCAGCCCGAGTCTCGAGCTGACTGACATCGAGTCCATTGGACCGTGCGAATCCCTCACAGGCCTTCGTTGGCTGTCCGTCGCGAAACGCGGCCTGTACCGCGGGACCCCGCCGCTCCACCTGCTCTTCGCGCTGGTGTGACAACACAGGAATCTGAACGGCAAAACGTCGCGGTCCAACCGTGACGGTCATGGCATCGCGCTCTACATCGCTGGGGATCAGTCGAGCACCATCGAGGCGGTTCCAGACAACGTCGGGAAGCTGCCGCACAACCTGTTCACACGCCCAGGCGGGAAGCTCCTCGCACCCCACTTCCCACAGCAGTACCTGTGCCTCATGCATGCGATCCAACCCCCATACCGTTCGCCGCTACACTGCTGGTGTCTCCTGAATGCCCGTCACTCGAGACCTGTCCGGCCAGATATGCCTCACACGTGTCCCTGGCAAGTGTCCTCACGCGCTGGATATAGGCGGTCCTGTCGGTGACACTGATCGACCCCCGCGCGTCAAGCAGATTGAACGCGTGACTGCACTTGAGCACGTAGTCGTATGCGGCAATCGGGAGCGCAGCCTCAAGGCAGCGTCGACACTCAACTTCGTACTCCTCAAAGTGCCGCTGGAGCATTGCCGTGTCCGCGACATCGAAGTTATACGTGGACCACTGACGCTCGTTCTCGCGATAGACGTCTCCGTAGGTGACGCCAGGCGCCCACTGGATATCGAATACCGAGTCGACGCCCTGCAGATACATTGCGATGCGTTCAACCCCGTACGTGATCTCGACGCTGACCGGCGAGAGATCAATTCCGCCGGCCTGCTGGAAGTAGGTGAACTGGGTGATTTCCATGCCATCGCACCACACCTCCCAGCCGGTTCCCCAGGCACCGAGTGTGGGACCTTCCCAGTTGTCCTCGACAAAACGAATGTCGTGCTGTCGGGGATCGATCCCCAGCGTTTCCAGTGACGCGAGATACCGCTCCTGGATGTCATCCGGGCTCGGCTTGATCAGCACCTGAAACTGGAAGTAGTGCTGCAGGCGATATGGATTCTCACCGTAGCGACCGTCGGTCGGGCGGATCGATGGCTCGACGTATGCGGTGCGCCATGGTGTCGGCCCCAGGCAGCGCAACAGCGTTGCCGGATTGAACGTGCCGGCTCCAACCTCTGTGTGATACGGCTGCATGATGACGCATCCCTCCTCCGCCCAGAAGTGCTGGAGGCCCGCGAGAATCTGCTGCAGGTTACGAGTTGTCATCTGATCACCGTCTTCACGTCAGTATGAATGCTGCGTACTACGCGCCGCGCCCGCCGGCACATGGCCTGACGGGCGCGCGAGAAGCTCGATTCCTGTCACGTTCCGTCAGGGGATTCGGAATCGCTTGGTCTTGGCCATTGTTCGACCGTTGGCCGTGACTCGAACAACAATCTTGCCGCGTGTTCCTGACGGGTATCGAACGCTGCGTCGGCAGAGGTAGCGGTACGACGTGGCGGTGTTGATGTACGAGGAGTTGTCGGTCGAGAGCGCCTTGTTCAGACACTTCTTGCCGCCGATCTTGATGATCACGCGAATCCGGTACGACTTGGAATTGCTGGTGACCCAGATCTTGCCCTTGACGCCAGTTCCGCGGACGGTGCCCCGAAGCTTCATCGACATGGACAGCGGGATGGTCAGAGCTCGCGTCCCGGTGTAGTGGAATGCCGAGTCGGTATATCCGACACGCCAGTACCACTTGCCTGCCCAGAGCGCAGAAGCCTGTGGCACGGTATAGCTGGTGACGGTGTTGTCCGTTGACTGCGAGATGAACAGGTTGGACATG
>CAYNNW010000394.1:0-2487 GCA_964398435.1 uncultured Gaiellales bacterium
CGTGTGGTCGTCTGCGCCACCTTCTGCAAGGGGCACGATGTGATCGCGCTGCGTGGCCAGTGAGACGCGGCCCAGACGCGTGCACTCAGCGCACAAGGGATCACGCATGAAGAGCGCCTCGCGCATAGCCTGCAGACGTCTGCCCGTCACCCGCTTGGTCGGTTTGTTCTTGACCCAGCTCTGGCGGTGCTGTTCGCACCTACTGCCGCCGTCACGCACAAGCGTGCCGCATACGGTGCATGGCTTCGGCGGGCTACTTGGCACGGCACGCCCCCGTTCGATGAGTCGGGACACGAACCGGGACACGGGACAGCGAAGGCGGGACAGGAGACGCGACAGGGGACAAGGCGTGGGCGCCATGTCCCCTGTCCCGCCTCCAGGGCGTGCAGATGGCTTCTCTAGATACGCACCGTCTGACGGTGCAATGGGAGGTCATCAAGGGGCCCGCATTGCACCGTCTGACGGTGCATAAATCGAAGGCCTTGCACCGTGAGACGGTGCAATGGCATGCCCTCTTGCACCGTCTGACGGTGCAGGAGCTGCGTTTTTCGTGTCCCGTTTCGTGTCCCGCTTTGGCGTCTCCGGTCGCATGTACTCGCCGCGCCTGTAGTGCTTCGGGTCCAGGTCGAGGCCCGTCGCCTGGTCGAGGTCGTGCCAGGTCAGCGCGTACCACGCAGCCTTGTTCGGCCGAGCGCCTTTGCGCGTCTCGATCAGCAGGCCGCAGTCCAGCAGCTCGCGCCGGGCCCGCACGATGGTGTCGTTCGAGCTCCAGCCCTTCGCCTGCAGGTACTTGGCCGAGGCCGTCAGGCGCCCGTTGTTGTTGCCCGTGTACTGCATGGCAATGTCGAGCAGCAGCGAACGCGCGGTGTGGCTTGCGGCTCGATAGCCCGGGCTCTCGAGCACCACCATTGGCAGCGCGACGAACTGCCGCCCGTCGCGCTTGTCCTTGGCACGTCTCCATTTCACTTGGCGCCCTTGCCCCGCAGTCGAGCGGTCACGAGCACGCGCTCGGCGCGCGCCTTAAGCGCGTGCTCGTGCGTCCCGCAGGACGCCAGCTGCACCGTGCTGTCGCCCACCTTGACGAAGACGTTCTGACGGCCGCCGCAGCGGTATAGGTGCGGCGCCTTCTGGTCGACGTAGGTGACGGACGCGGCCTTGCGGCGGACTGCCCCGCTGGCCGGATGCTGCGCGGCCTTCACGCAGCGGCCTGGTTCTTTGCCGCGGCCTGGCCAGCTTCGAGCACGATGGCGTCGAAGCGGCTCGGCACAACGTGCCATCGGCCGCTGAGCATGATCAGCGCACCGGCGTCGACCAGGCGGGACTTGTGACGCCGCACGAACCACTGCAGCGACTGCTCGCTGCGAAAGACGTGCTCGCGGCTTTGCCGATAGTCCAGCAGGGGGCGGAGCGCGAGCAGATCGCTCGTGCCGCCGCCGTTGGCCTCTTGTGTTTGCATGTGAATCCTCGCAGGTGACGGGCCCCTGGCAGGGTCCGAAGGCGATTGCGTATCGCCTTGCCGCGCATTTCAGCGTCGGCCACCGCGAGTGAGAACAGCGCCCCTAGAGAATCTTCCCGGCCTCGGTGATGAGTCGCTCGATGTTCTTCGGGCCGGCCTTGATGCCAGCCGCACGGAGCGCAAATCGCAGCATGCGCAGCCGCGCCTGGTTCAACGCGATCTTGTCGAGGCGTCGCTGCTCCTCGGAGTGCACGCGCCGCTTTTGGCGCCCGCGCCGATCCTTGATCCGCTTCAACTCGGCGGCCTCCCGCTGGCGCCAGAGCCTCAACACCGACACCACCAGACTCACGGCGTGGCGATCGGTGCGTGGCGCTCCGGCCGGTCGATCGAAGGCATCCAAAGCCGCGCGCGCGATCTGCCTCAACCCCTCGTCAGGCAGCAGATCGAAACGATCCGTGCCGAACGCTCGCCAGCACTCCCGCAGCAGCTCGCACTCTGTCTGCGTGTCCAGGCAGTCCAGCTCGGCCGCGCGGCCACGCTCTGCGATCGCCTTCAGCGTGCGCCGCACATCCTGCGCGCGCGGCTGGTCGAGGTCGTCCTCGAGCAGGCTGCGAGTCAGCTCCACCGCACCGCCCATCGCATCGCCGTAGCGCGCTCGCAGGCGAGGCAGTGTCTCCACGATGGTCCCGCGGGACCAGCGGTCCGTCAGCCAGGTGATCCGTCCCGTGCTCATCGCAGCCCCCCCATTACGCGCGTCACCAGCGCCGCCTTGTGACTCGTGGCCAGGTGGCTGTATCGCTTGGTCATCTGCAGCTGGCGGTGGCCCAGGATGTCTGCGATCTCCAGCAGCGTGGCGCCGTTGCGCGCCAGCGTAGAGGCCGCGGAGTGCCGCAGGGTGTGGAAGGTCGCCCCCTTGATCCGCGCGGCCCTCAGCGCCTCGTGGAAGCGCGGCTCGAAGGCAAAGACCCGCTCGGCCGAGCGTGGCGAGCGGAAGACGAAGGACGAGGCGCCGGCCTTGAACTTCTGCAGCT
>CAYNNW010000395.1:0-742 GCA_964398435.1 uncultured Gaiellales bacterium
CGCTTCCGTCGAAGATCTGGATCGTCACGTTGTCCGTAGTGGGTCCGCAAGGACCGTTGTCGATCACCCATTGCAGCACCACGGTGCCCACGCTCAAGCCGCTGAGCGTGGCCGTCGGGCTGTTCGGGTCGCTGATGTTCCCGGTGCCGCTCGCGAAGACCCAGGTGCCCACCGCTGGGGCCACTGCCGCGTTGCCCTGCAGCGTCACGCTGGTGGTGGGTGTGCAGATCTGTTGATCGGGACCTGCGTTCGCGGCGGCCTGCGCGCTGTTGTAAACCACGATGGTCACCTGGTCCTGCGTGCTTCCGCAGGGCCCGTTATCGATGGTCCATTGGAAGGTGTTGGTGCCGATCGAGAGGCCGCTGACGCCGGTGTTCGGGTTGCTTTCGTCAGCGAACACGCCTGAGCCAGCCGTCACGGTCCACTGGCCGCTTCCGGGGAAGGTCACGCTGTTGGCGGCCAGCGTCGTGCTCGTGTTGGGCGTGCACAATTCTTGATCCGGGCCGGCATTCGCGGGGGTCTGCTGATCATCGAAGATGAACACGCTGATCTGATCGCTGCTGCTGCCGCAAGGACCGTTGCTGATCGTCCATTCGAAGTCGTGCTGACCCACGCTGAGGTTGAAGACCGCGGTGTTCGGGTCGTTCGGGTCGGCAATGGTGCCGGTGCCCGTCAGCGATGTCCAGGAGCCCGTGGCGGGGAAGATGGGAACGTTGCCGGCCAGTGTGGCGCTGGTGGCCGG
>CAYNNW010000395.1:752-1663 GCA_964398435.1 uncultured Gaiellales bacterium
GCTCGTTGGCGTGCACCAGCTGATGTCATTGCCCGCTTGCGCATCGGGCGCGTTCGGATCGAAGATGTCGACCTGCACCGTGTCACGGCTCGGCGGGCCGAAGCCGCACTGGCCATTGTAGATCTCCCACACGAATTGATAGCTGCCCACGTCCAGGCCATCGATCACCGTGGCCGGGTCGTTCGGAGAAGCGATGTTGGCTGGAGCGCCGAGGATCTGCGTCCAAGTGCCCACGCCCGGGATCTCCGGCGTGTTGCCGGCCATCGTGGTGCTTGTGCCGCCGCAGAGCTGCTGGTCGGGACCGGCATCGGCCAGCGGCGCATTCGGGTTGTACACGCGCACCTCGACGGTATCGGTGAGGATGCCGTTGTTGGGGCAGGGGTCCCATTCAAGGGTCCACACGAACACGTTCGTGCCTTGGGTGAGACCGCTCACCGCGGTGTTCGGATCGTTCGGATCGGCGAAGATGCCGGTGCCTGCGATCACCGTCCACGTTCCTTCCGCCGGTGCGGGCGGCTGCTCTCCGAGGAGGCTGTCGATGGCCGTGAGCGGCAGGCAGATCTCGATGTCCGGACCGGCGTTGGCCGCAGCCGTGGTGTCATCGTACATGATCACCGTCACATCATCGAGGCTTGTTCCGCAGGGCCCGTTGTACACGCTCCACTGGTAGGTGTTCACGCCGATGGCGATCTGCTCGATCAGCGTGAGCGGATCATTCGGGTTCACCGGTGTGCCGTCACCTGCGAGCACGCTCCAGGTGCCTTGCGCCGGGAAGATCAACGAGCTGCCAGCCATGAACACGCTGTCCTGCGGCACGCACAGTTCCTGATCCAGGCCGGCGTTGGCGGGCGGGTTCTGCGGATCGTAGATGAAGATGCCCCGGGAGGACGGCGTTTCCAGGGCTTTCTGAA
>CAYNNW010000395.1:1673-2477 GCA_964398435.1 uncultured Gaiellales bacterium
TGCCCACCGCCGCGCCGACCGGCGGATTGCCGGTGATGGTGGCGAAGTCATCCGGGAAACAGAGTTCCTGGTCAAGGCCCGCATCGGCTGGTGGGGCTTGCGCATCGAAGAGTGTGATGGTGACCTGGTCGCTGGTGAGGCTGTTGGCGCAGCTGCCGTTGTACACCTCCCACTGGAAGACGTTGACGCCGATGCTCAGGCCGCTGATCATCGTGTTCGGGTCGTTCGGGTCGGCGATGGTGCCCGTTCCGCTGATCACGGTCCATGTTCCTTGCGCTGGGAAGATCACGGCACTGCCGGCCATGGCCGCGCTATCCACGGGCGTGCACACCTGTTGGTCCGGCCCCGCGTCCGCATCAAGGTTGTTCTCATCGAACACCAGGATCGTCACGATGTCCGTGGTGCTGCTTGGATCGCAAGGACCGTTGAACACGCTCCACTGGAAGATGTGCTCGCCCACTTCGAGGCCCACGACCGCCGAGACCGGGTCATTGGGATCGAGGATGGTGCCCGTGCTGCTCACCACCGTCCAGGTGCCGACGGCCGGCGCGATGATGGCACTGCCTGCGAGGTTCGTAGCGATGGTGCTGCCAGTAGGCGTGCACAGCTCCTGATCAGGACCAGCATCGGCAGGCGGATTGTTCTCGTCGTAGAGCGTGATGATGAGCTGGTCGCTGGTGAGGCCGTTGGGGCAGGCGCCGTTGTCCACGCTCCATTCCAGCACGTTCACGCCCATGCCGAGGTTGGTGATCGTGGTGTTGGGGTCATTCGCGTCGGTGAAGGTGCCCTGGCCGCTCACCAAGG
>CAYNNW010000396.1:0-2475 GCA_964398435.1 uncultured Gaiellales bacterium
GAAAATGACGGGGTCAACCACTTCTATCCGTACTCGGGCGACGAGCAGACGATCAACCGCATCGCTAAAACGCACGACGGCGGGATCATTGCTGTGGGACGCAAATGTGCAGGGGGGTGCGATGCGAACGAGCGCGAATCGTTCCTGTACAAGCTTGCGGGTGACCCCATCCCGGACTATGTGAATACGACGACGGACTGGGATACAGGGGCCGGCGCGTTTGGTGCATGTCTGCGCCAGGCAACGAATGCCACGGCGGTATGGACTGTCAACGCCACCTGCCCAGCGACCGACGGTGCATACTGGAATGACGTTCCCGTGGCGTCAGACAAGATCGCCACCGCTGCATCACAGGTACAGAACGCATCGGTCAAGCTTCGATTCGGTGCCCGTGCCGCCAGCGTCAATACGGGCGCGATCTACTACGCGCCGTTGACGTTCGAGGTTGTCTCACCGAATGTCTGAAAGCCCTCGGCGCTGACAGCGGTGTCGTGCGGCCGAAAGTCGGGTAGCCTCGGCGCATGAGCACGAACCCGAACCCACTCAGCTGCATCGTCTGTTCCACGCCGTTGGGGATTGCACCGTTCGAAGGTGAACAGGTGCAGACATGCCCGCGCGGGCACGGAATGTGGCTGGATGATCGGCAGCTTGCCGCACTGACGCGGGGCAGCGACGACCACGCCGCCGACCAGCAGGAGGTTGAGGCACTCGATTCAAGCGCCGTCGACTCGGCCGCGTTGACGAGTGAGCGGTTCCGCTCCTGCCCTGTCTGCCAGAAGACGCTTCGCAAGGACATCTGGCGACGGGCGTCGGGTGTTGTCATCGACGTCTGCGATGAGCACGGAACGTGGCTGACCCGCGAGGAACTCCAACGTGCAGAGGCGTGGTCGGAGGGGATGGAGCACGACTGGCAGCGGCTGACGGCAGGGGCCGCAAACCAGGGGCAATAGGCGGCGGTCAGCGGTCGCTGGGGACCGGCGATGTCGCCGGAACGTCGAGTCCGTCGATTGCAATGCCGCGCTGGACGAGCTGCTCCACGAAGGCGTCAGGATCGATACCCAGCTCCTGCGGCACGACGCCCGGGCGAGCGGCCTGTCCGCGGCAGAGCATGCGAAGAATGATCGCTGCGGGGAATGCAGTCGTGCGCATCATTGCCGTCAATCCCGTCGACTCATCAAACTCATCGACGATCTGCAGCTGGTGGCGGCGATCCGGGGCGCTGCTGTCGGACAGATCGATCCGAACCAGTGCGCGATCCCGTGAACACAGTGGCACGTGCTTCTCGATCAGGGATCCCAACAGCTGCCGGGGAGCAACGGGTATCCTATTGACCGTGGCCGGCTCGTCGCTCATCAGCCCAAGCTCGAGCATCCAGCGCATGGCCAGTGCGTGCCCGGGGTAGCGCAGTGTCTTGTAGGTCAGGTCGTGCAGTCGTCCTGCAAACGATTCCGGAAGCGTGGAAACTCCTCCGGACGTATTGAACGCCTCCAGTTCGCCGATCGGTTGATCGAAGTCGACGCGTTCGACATCGCCCAGTGGCTGCAGATCGACGACCTCGCCGTTCCGGATTGCAATCGGGGTTTCGACGTACTCGTTAATCAGCCCCTCAACAGCGAACAGTCGCTCGTACATGAGTGGGGCCTGTGGATCGCGTGGAAGGCCGCCAACGCGAATCTGCACGTCATCGGCCCACGGGCAGTGGCGCAGCCCCCAGGCGGTCAGCATCGTCGCGAGCCCCGGCGCCAGGCCACAGTCGGGAACAACACTGACGCCTGCAGCCTGAACCTGATCATCAAGTGCCAACTGGGCCCGGACGACATCGTTGTTGCCACCAAGGTCGACCATGTGCGTGGAGGTGGCGGCGGCCAGTCTCGTCAGGGGCACATTGAGCGAGTAGTGCATCGCGCTGAAGACACCGTCGTGGTGATGCATCAGTTCGCGCAATTCGTTCGAGGACTCAGGGTCCACAAGTGATATCTCATGCCATTCCAGGCGGCTGTCGTCTGGCAGAAAGCTTCGCAGCGCCTGCAGCGCCCCCGAATCACGGTCGACCACCGATACCTGGGACACGTCATTGTCTGCAAGCAGATCCGTTATCGCCCCGCGGGCCATCAGCCCGGCTCCGAGCACCAGAATTCGCATCGCCTTCACCACTTCCACCGCAACAAAATATTGGCGGAGCCTACCCGGAGCTGTCATCACGATGCGATGCAGGCTCAAGTACAGGCTCACTTGTGCCGATTCGGCCCCTGAAGATGTCACGTTCGCACGACAACGATCAATCGGGCGTCCGCCGGAATCACGCGGACAGTACCGGGCCTGACGCCGCATCGCGGATTCTGACCGCGGTGTCATTGGCCTGCATCGGCGTCGCGGCCGCGGGTGCGCTGGTGTATGGAGTCGGAATCCTGATGTGGTCGGCGTTCGGACCGTACAGCTACGAAGTTCCACGCGAGACGCAGGTCATATTGTGCA
>CAYNNW010000397.1:0-2461 GCA_964398435.1 uncultured Gaiellales bacterium
AAGAAACCGTTGAGATCTTTGCGCCGATCGCGCATCGACTTGGTGTTCACAGCGTCAAGTGGGAGCTGGAGGACCTGTCATTCGCGGTGCTGTATCCGCGCAAGTACTCGGACATCCAGCAGATGGTCCAGCAGCGCAAGAGTGATCGCGAACGGATGCTGCACCAGGCGAACGAGTCGCTCAACACGGCCCTGACCGAAGCGGGAATTGAAGCCGATATCTCCGGCCGAACCAAGCACTTCTACAGCATCTTCCAGAAGATGCAGCGCAAGGGGAAGGAATTCAACGAGATCTATGATCTCACGGGAATCCGAGTGCTCGTGGACGAGCTCAAGGACTGTTACGGCGCAATCGGCATCATCCACTCGCTGTGGACGCCGCTTCCCGGCAGATTCAAGGACTACATCGCCATTCCGAAGCTGAACGGCTACCAGTCGCTGCACACAACGGTCGTCGGCCCGCAGGGCAAGCCGCTGGAAATCCAGGTCCGCACGCACGACATGCACCGCACTGCAGAGTTCGGTATCGCTGCACACTTCGGCTACAAGCATTCCAAGGGGCGAAAGCGCCCCGAGGGCGTCCCCGCGGCAGCGGGAGATGCGGATGCGGCGGCCGACTGGATCCACAGCCTGATGGAGTGGCAGTCCCAGGCGGGCGACAGCCAGGAGTTCATGGAGGGGCTGCGCTTCGATCTGTACGACGATGAGGTCTTCGTCTTCACCCCGAAGGGCGAGGTCAAGGGATTGGCGGCGGGAGCAACACCGCTGGACTTTGCCTACTCGGTCCACACCGATGTCGGGCACCGCTGTGTTGGTGCCAAGGTCAACGGTCGAATCGTTCCCCTGTCCTACTCGCTGCGCAGTGGTGACCAGGTTGAGGTTCTGACGTCGAACCAGCCTGACAAGGGACCAAGTCGGGATTGGATGAAGATTGCCAAGACCGGCCGCGCACGCAGCAAGATCCGGCAGTGGTTTGCCAAAGAGAAGCGGGTTGACTACGAACAGCGCGGACGCGAGTCGCTGGTTGATGCCATGCGAAAGCAGTCAATCCCGCATGCCAAGGTGCAAAACTCGTCGATGTTGGCGTCCATTATTCGTGAAATGGGCTTCCGCAAGGCCGAGGATTTCTACGTCGCGCTGGGCAGCGGAAAGTTCTCACCCAATGTTGTCGTCAACCAGATGCTGCAGCAGCTCAAAACCGAGCAGGCGATACCGGATGACGCCGAAATTGTTGGGCTGCCAACAAACCGTCGCAAGCAGGTCAAGTCGGGCTCCGACTTTGGTGTTGTTGTTGATGGTATCGACGACATGGCGGGCGTCGCAGTTCGCATGGCAAAGTGTTGCATGCCCGTACCGGGCGATCCGATCCAGGGCTATATTTCGCTGGGGCGCGGCGTCACGATCCACCGCGATGACTGCCCGAATGTGAAGGCCCTCAAGAAGAACCCTGAGCGATTCACGCCGGTGCACTGGGAGGGCCAGGCCGACGCCTCATTCCGCGTTGAGATCCAGGTCGACGGTTGGGACCGCGTTCGACTGCTCGAGGACCTGTCGAGAACAATCAGCGAGCACGGCTGCAACATCGTGCAGCACATGGGAATCGTCGAGGACGAGATGGTCAAGGAGCGGTTCACGCTCGAGCTCGGTGATGTGCGCACACTGCGCAGCGTCCTGACCGCGCTGCGCAATATCGATTCGATCTTTGATGCCTACCGGGTGACGCCCAACTAGGGCATAGATTGCGGGATTTCCTGCAATTTCGGCGCTCAAGTCGATGCTGAATGCAACCGATGTAGCTCTGGATGCCCATTATCTGGCGCGCGCGTATACGTGCGAGGCCAGCAACTACTGGTTGGAACGACGTGTCGATCGACAAACGACAGCTGATTGTCGTGGTGCTGCTGATCTGTGCTGCAGTGCTTGGATCGGTCATGGGCGTTGCTCGACCGCAGAAATCCAGCACCGCCCGACCAGCCCCATCCGATCAACTGTTGCCAGGGCAGGGGCAGACCTCGACCCAGGGCGACCCGGCTGCGTCGTCATCAGCACAGCTGAAGCCGGGATCCGCGACCACGACCACAACCAGACCATCGCGGTTCGTCCCGACCCGTCACGCCAATGCTGCTGATCCCCTGGCGGTCTACCGACGGCATGCAGCCATTCCGCTCGTCAACACACCGGCCAAGGCCGTGGTCAAGGCGATCTATGCGCCACCTCCCGCCCCGGCCATAACTGCAACCAGCGCCAGCCAGATCACGGACCGATTCACGAAGACGTGGAACTCCGAGACGGCCGCCCAGTCGTGGGCAAGCGGCAAGCTCCACGGTCCTGGAGCGTTCGGCAGTAACGATGTGGGTACCGACTCCACAATCATCAAGGCGGCCGATGGAACGGAGGTCACGTTCGTCGCAACCCGGACGTCTGACGGTGTTGTGACCCGTACCTGCACACCGATCGGTGCT
>CAYNNW010000398.1:0-2457 GCA_964398435.1 uncultured Gaiellales bacterium
CAGTAACAAGGTCCGGAACATATCCAGCAAACCAGGCATCAACATGGTTCTCTGTCGTGCCGGTCTTTCCGGCGGCGGGTCGTCCAATCGATGCATGCGTACCCGTTCCTCGCGACACAACTCCCTGCAGTGTTGCAGTAACCATGTCAGCCGTCAGTTGCGGCAGCCGACGCCGATGTGTGCGGCCCGTACGACTGACAACCTCTCCGGATCTCGTTCGAATCTCAACAATTCGCGCTGGAGCACCGTCGGAGTCGCTCACCTGGACTCCGTGTGCAGCGAAGGTTGCGTATGCAGTAGCCAGTTCGATCGGGCGTACGCCACGAGGAAGCGCGCCAAGCGCAATGGGCGCAACTGCATCGATCTGGCTCGTAATTCCCACCTGCCGCGCAGTGCGAATCACTGAGCGGATTCCGACTCGTTCAATCAGTCGAGCATAGACCGTGTTGTCGCTGGCCCACGTGGCCTCCTCGAGGGGCATCGGGCCGCTGTAGCCGCCTCCCGCGTTCACCACCTTCCATCGTTCGCGGGTACGGGTGCCACGCAGCACATATGGTGCAGAGCGAATTTGAGTACGTGGGCCAAGTCCCGCCGAGTAGGCAGCGGCCAGAACGATTGGTTTGAAGGCAGATCCGGGTTGCCGACTTCCGTACGAAGCAACGTCAAACGCCTGGGTTGCAGCCGGTCCACCAATTGCCAGCGCCCTGATCTCGCCGGTGCGCGGCTGTATTGAGATGACGACACCCGACAGCCCGGTGCCTTCCAGTCTGTGAAGTGCTCGTGTAGCCGACCGTTGCATGCGGGCATCAAGACCGGTCTGTACCCGAAGTCCGCCGCCCAAGGCGCGGCCGCTGCCCAGTCGTGCGACGAGTTGGCCGACCACGCCGTCGGTGTAGTGCGGAGCGAGTTCACCGGTATCGCGTGGCGTCACCGGTCGTGAGCGGGGACGCGGCAGAGGAGCCGCATTGGCAGCGGCGTGTTCGGCCGCGGTGATGTGGCCGGTGTCCAGCAGCGCATCCAGCACGCGCATACGGGCATTGCGTGCCGCAGCTGGATTTGTGAACGGGTCGGTCTGCCCCGGGGCGCGAAGCATTCCGGCGAGGAGTGCCTGCTGCGGGAGTGTCAGTGCGGCGGGCTGCACGCCGAAGTAGCGCTCCGCTGCATCTCTGATTCCCCATGCGCCAGCTCCAAAATAGGCGCTGTTGAGGTAGGCAGTCATGATGCGCTGCTTACTCCAACGTGATTCCAGTGCCATCGCCAGCATTGCCTCGCGGGTCTTGCGGGCTATCGAACGTTCACCGCCGATGTATGTCGACTTGACCAGCTGTTGGGTAATCGTGGATCCGCCCTGCTGTGCTTCGCCGCTTCGGATATCGACGACCAGAGCTCGGGCTACGCCACGAGGGTCCACACCGGAATGCGACATGAAGCGACGGTCCTCGGCGGCGATGACTGCGTCGCTGATTCCCTGTGGGAGATCCCGCGTTTCAAGGTACGACCGCGTTCGCAGCCCGCGAAGTCGCCGCAGTACCGTGGTTCCGTCCCGAGCAACGATGACGCCCTCGACATGTCGCTGCTGTGCTGCCCGCTCCAGCTTTGGGACCTCAGGCAGTGCCGCGACCAGCATGCCGAGCATCATGCCGCCGCCGAACAGGGCCAACCCCGAGACAGCCAGGACAAGTCGGCCGAGCCAGATCCGGATTCGGGCAACAAACGATCTGGGTGGGGGCGGGGTCGGTGGACTGCGCCGTGCAACGGCGCCTGTCCGCTTCGAGGCGGCCTGCTTCGATCGCCGTGAGGTCCCCATCGGCAGTCACGATACCAGCGGGACATCTGTCGCACGCGCACGCAC
The DNA here is from genome assembly GCA_964398435.1 of uncultured Gaiellales bacterium. Lineage (GTDB taxonomy): Bacteria > Actinomycetota > Thermoleophilia > Gaiellales > SKUG01 > CAYNNW01. Next base: position 1,853 of record CAYNNW010000398.1, read on the forward strand.
GAGTAGGATCAGTGGTGATGGAAGAACTCGTTGCAGAAATCGAACGGTCGTTCGCTGAGCTTGAACGACAGATGAACGACCCGTCCCTGTACGACGATCAGGCCCGCGCTGCCGAGATCGGCCGGCGTCACAAGCACCTTCGTGTCGCCCACGAACTCGCTGTTCAGTGGCGCGCTGCGCAGGCCGAGCTTGCCGAGGCCGACGAATTGCTTGCGAGCGGGGACGATGACCCGGACATCGTCGAGATGGCTCGTGGGCAGCGTCAGGACGCGCTCGCATCGCTTCCATCCATCGAGGAGGAGCTTCGGATTGCCATGCTGGAGCCCGACCCGTACGACGACCGCGACGTGATCGTCGAGATCCGTCCAGGTGCTGGCGGCGACGAGGCTGCCATCTGGGCGGGCGATCTTCTGGCCATGTATACCAAGTACGCGGAGCGTCACGGCCTGCGGGCGGAGGTCATCGATCTGCAGCCGTCGGCGGCCGGTGGCTATACGGGGATCGTCGTCGCACTCAAGGGGGCGGGAGCATGGGGGCTGATGCGGTATGAAAGCGGCGTTCATCGGGTGCAGCGAGTCCCCGCGACTGAATCGCAGGGAAGGATT
>CAYNNW010000399.1:0-661 GCA_964398435.1 uncultured Gaiellales bacterium
ACTGAGGACCGGTCGAATGTAGATCCTGCGTCCGACGCGTATGCGAACATATGTTCGATGGCGATGGTTGACTGGGTATGTCGTCGCTGTTCTGTTTCTGTCTATCCGTCCTGGGGAGGGTCCGTGGTCGAGCATCTCGTAGAGGTCATCATTGTCGGGTACGTTGCGATGTCGGTGTTTGGGTTTCTGTTGCCGCGATCGGAGTAAGATCGGTTTTTGCAGGGAATTTGTCCGGGTTGGTTGCGTGGTGGCCGGGGGTGGGCCAGGGGTTGGCCGTTTTTGTGAAACGTTGGTGACGGGGTTTTCGACACTAAGGGTGCATAGAGCAAGACGGTGGTCATCAGGGAGCTTCGTCCCCTCGATTCCCCCCTTCTCGGAGGTGTTTGTCCCCCACCCCGGGTTGGTCTCCCTGGACCTGGTCTTGTCGCCCGAGCTGCGTAGGCCCTGCCCGCGTCCCCTCGTCCCCCTCGTCCCGTCTCGGGTGGTGGCAGCAGCTCCTGATGGGCCCCCGGTTCCCGCCGGGGGCCCATTGTTTTCTTCGCGCGGCCGCAATTGTCGATCCCATGGATTGGGCGCTGTGCAGGGAATTTGTCCGGGTTGGTTGCGTGGTGGCCGGGGGTGGGCCAGGGGGTGGCCGTTTTTGTGAAACGTTGGTGACGGG
>CAYNNW010000399.1:671-2442 GCA_964398435.1 uncultured Gaiellales bacterium
GCCGCGACGGCCAGTGGCGGGTTTTCCGCGACTGGCAGGGGATTATCCGCGGCATTACCTGGGTGGGACTACACAATCACGGGGGTGGGTTACCGGCGCAAGCTGCCTGCCTGAGTTGGTAGCGTACGTCTCTCATGCAGGGCATGGAGAGGGCTCTGTATGTGTTGTGGGACACCAGGAGGGACAGGCTGATGATCACCCCGGCTAGCAGCCAACGGTTCGCAGGAACCGTATCGCTGCAACCAATACGTCAGTCAGTGACAGCGGGACCGGAATTTCGAGCGTCGGCCTCGACGATCGACGCACGCGTATCGGCGCGCACCCAGGCAGCGCTTGATGCAATGAATGGGCATGATGCTGTTCGGCATGCGCCAGTCGGAGCCGACGAATCGCGGGGGGGCGGTCGTGCGCCCGATCCGACGAACATCAAGCCGGTTACGGATGCTGACAAGAAGTTTGCGATCGACCAGCTCAATCGGATCCACGATTACTTCGAATCACTGGGGGTCAGTGATACCGAAGGAAACAGCACTGAACTGCCTGTCTACTTCAAGGCCGATTTCCCGAATGCCGCCTATGTTCAGACGCAGGACGGGCGCGAAGCGATTGTCATTGGCAACGACGCGCGGACCGGCTCAACGTATGCCCGAGCAATCGACGTGCTCGCCCATGAGTACACCCATCGCGTTGTCGCGCATACGGTCGGTCTGGAGCACGGCGGCCAGACCGGTGTGATGAATGAGTCGCTGTCAGACACGTTTGCCTCTGCAATCGATACAGACGACTGGCTGATTGCCGAAGACATCGTTCCAGGTGGCATCCGTTCGATGGACGATCCGTCAAATGCCCGATACACCGTTCGATTTCCTGATGGAACGCCACTTCGAATGCCGTCGCACATGAAGGACATTGTGTCGACCGAGTACGACGATGGCGGCGTGCACATCAACGTCGGAATTCCCAACAAGGCCGCATCCATTATCGGAATGGCGCTTGGTCGTGATGAGATGGCCAAGATCTACATGGACACGATGAAGGACCACCTGAAGTCGACGTCCGGGATCGTTGATGCCGCAAAGGGAACGCTCGCTGCCGCGATCAATCGCTATGGGGCTGACAGTCGTGAAGTCGGCGTCGTTCGTGATGCGTGGGATGCCGTGGGAATTTCACTGGAGGCTCGCAAGGCAGCCGGTTCGCCATCGCGCGACCGGGGCACGCAGCCGATGCCGGTTCGTTGAGCAAGGGCCGATATACGGTGGCCTAGTCATCCGTACGTCGTAGCCACCACAAGCCGCTCGATCGCCCGTGGTGCAACGAAGCGCGGGTGCCCGTCGACATCCTGATAGCGCGTGCACGTACGTGTGCGTGCTCGTGTGGGAACGACTGGGACGATCTCTGATGGCAGTGCAGGGTGCAACGATGGGACAAGCGGTGCCTGACGCGGCACCGCCGCCGCCTGCATTTGATGGTGCTGTACAGGATGCGCTGACCCTGCTCGACGCGACGCCAAATGGTCGGCCAATCGCAGATGCACTGCGGCGCGGAAACGTGAGGATTGAGGCGGCGGATGTGCCGCCGGGATTCGCTGGACAGTATCTGTCTCCGTTCTCTCCCGGGATGATCGGGGGAACGTTTCGCGACGTGCTCGCCCGCCGGCCCCTTGTCCATCGAATCATCGTCGACAGGAACGCGCCAGGCTGGGATTCGAGACAACTGGCGGCGCTACTCGCCCATGAGGGGGCGCATTACGAGCTGGCAACGCATCCTGCTG
>CAYNNW010000400.1:0-2430 GCA_964398435.1 uncultured Gaiellales bacterium
GGTATCGGGGCACTACTACTGGAAAGACTACTGCGGTGTTGATACGGGGATCGTGCCGGCGCTTGTCATTCTCGAGATGCTCAGTCGCAGCGGTGGATCGCTGTCGCAGCTGACAGCGGATCTGCGCAGCAGGTATCACCTGAGCGGCGAGATCAACTCTCGCGTTTCGGATGTTCCGCTGCGGTTGCAGCAGATCAAGGAGCAGTACGCCGACGGTCGGATCAGTCACGTCGACGGAGTCAGTATTGACTTTGATGAGTGGCACTTCAACGTACGGCCGTCGAACACCGAACCTCTCCTCCGTCTCAACATTGAGTCACTGGTCAGTGAGGAACACATGTGTGAGAAGCGGGATGAGGTACTTGAATTGTTGAGATCAGATTCAACCGCACGGCTGGGGGGAGCTGCACGATGACTCCGTTCGGTGACCTGGCAGATATTGGTCGACCAACACGCGAGCGCGAGCCGTTCAGCTTTGCCGCTGCCTGCCGCGTGGCATTCAGTGATACCGATGCGCAGGGAGTCGTGTACTACGGTCGCTACGCACCGTACTTTGACCTTGCGCGCGTAGAGTACTTCCGCCACCTTGGACTGCAGCCACGGATTCACGATGCCGAGCCAAATGCAGAGCGGCAGGTGGGCGACGATGCGATCGACGGCGCCGGGCCGGCCAGTGGGCACGGCGGCGAGTTCGTGATGCGCCACTTTGACATCGACTATCACGCCCCCGCCGTGTTCGATGACATGCTCGTTGTCTTCTGTCGGATCGAGCGAATCGGGAATTCGAGCGTGACCTTCGAATACGCAGTAACCAGACCACTCCCCGAGGGTGGTGAGGAGCTCCTTGCCACGGCACGGCAGGTGCTCGTCTGGATCGATGTCACTGCCCGCCAGAGCATGCGTGTCCCTGAGCGGATTCGGACCGCTGTGACTGCGTTTGAGGGGCACTCGCTCTAGAGCGGGAGGTTACGGACCGCGCCTGTGCGCTTCTGGGCGCTGCTCGGGGATCCAGTGCGACGTGTCGAAGGACGGCCCGCGCCGGGTGAAGCGCCCGTCGCGCGCATGCGCCCAGATTTCAATCGATGGTCCGGCAGCGTCCGGTATCCAGACCAGGCCCGACTGTCCGCGAAGCAGTGTACGACGGTCGACGCGGCCTGAAGGCCGGATCTCGATCTCACTGAGATCTGCGTGGACGTGCAGCTCGACCAGCCAACCGCCATCACCGGGTGCGCGTACAGGGGTGGCCCAGCTGCAGTGCAGGTGCGGATCTGCCGGCCGGTAGAGGTACCCCGTCGTCCACTGCTCCTGTGTGCCAGGCACTGGCTGCCAGCCCGGCACCTTCCAGCCAGCTGCAATGACACGGCTTACGGGCGACAGTTGTGACTCGAGCTGGGCTGCGAGGACGTCGTGAAATGCGGGACCGAGGTGCATGTACAGAACGTCGGCGTTGCGGGCATCGTACGTGCGGACGTCGGCACGCTCCAACTCGACGAGCTGCCCAACCCCGCGTCGCCCGGCTTCGACGCGTGTGCGATCCAATGCGTCTTCGAGGTAGTCGATTCCACAGGCCAGCGCACCAAATTCCGCAGCAGCCATCACCACACCGTGACCGTGCCCGCTTCCCAATTCAACGTATCGTTCCCCGGCCTGCAGCTGCGCAACGGTAAAAGCAGCGCGATACTCTGCCGGGTCGAGCTGGACCTCGGGAATGTGAACGCCGAACAGCGTTCCGTCGCGGTCTGCCGTGGTCTGTGTTTCGGGCCACATCACCAGGGCTTCCACCGCGAGCGTCGGTGCTCAGGATCGGTGGCGGCAAGCTGTCGCACCGCGCGCGCGACGCCCCGGTGTGAGCGTCGCACAGCAGCACAGATCGCCTGGAACTCACCGACAGGCCACGGCCCCTCCAGTTCACCGGCAACAAGACAGTCGGTACGCTCGGTCACCGCCAGTGTGAACACCACGGCCGGGCAGACCGGGATGCCCTCGGCGTCCACGACAGCGATTTCCCCGTGCGAACCGCTTCGCGGGACCGCACCGGGATGGAGCTCAAGATCGATTGGGCGCTCCTGCCCGCGCGCGAGCAGGCCAATGCGGTGGTGGGCGGTGACGACACGGGCAAGTGACGCGTCCGGTACAAGCCGGATGTCATCGAGATCGCAGCGGGCTCGGATCGTCAATGTGAGAAACCCGTCGTAGCGCGGGTGGAACAGAGCCAGTCGGTGGCGCTCATCGGCAACCGCCCGATGCTCCCCACGTGGTGCGGGCGCAGTCCAGATATCCGCGGCCGTGCGCTCGCCATCGAGTCCTGGGATCCACGGCCCGCCCTCGATCGTCAGCTGCGTCGCGCTGCGCAGCTCCTGTGCCGTCAGGGCGTCCAGCTGATCGATCTGATCCGGTGCAATGTGGACCACCTGTTACCCCTGAACCCAT
>CAYNNW010000401.1:0-2106 GCA_964398435.1 uncultured Gaiellales bacterium
GGTGCAGCAGCTTCGCGCTCCCGCATCGTCGCGACGGTGGGGCCAGGCGATCCCGCTGTACGGAATCGCAGGGGTGCTCCTGCTGTTCACGGTCATCGCGCTGATGCCGCTGGTAATGACCAGCTCGGCCTGCTGAACGCTCGGCGCCGGCGGTGCAGTACACTTGTTGCTGACGGCGCCGGGGAATTAGCCCCTCGGCGCCGTCACTTGTCTTCGGGGGGCGATTGTCCGCGGGCAATATTCATGCGTGATATGCATGAATAGGGGCACAAAGATCTATTAGACGATATGGGTGTGCGTCCGTACGATTCGCTGACTCCCTCAACCAGCGACGGAACGGATTCCGACATGCGTACTGCCACACCCGACCCATTCAACCGAGATCCCCAGTTCAAGCCTGCGCCGCTCATCGGATCTGGTCCCAGTGGTCGGTGGATGCTCAACAAGGCTCCTCAGTCGTTTGGAAAGGTGGATGGCCTTACCCCCTCTGTTCAACTGTTGGGGCGTCACGTCAAGCGAGGAGACTTTGAGCCCGAGGACTTCGACTTTGCCGTGTCGGTGTGGAACGGCGGCCGCCTGAAGGAGGCGCCTGCCACTCCATTTGCGTCGCTGACTGATGCCATTGCCGCCGCCCGAAAGCTGTCGCAGGGCACCGATCGTGGTGCGATTGGCATCGCGTTCGACCGCGTCGGCGGCGATCCCAAGTACGGCTACACGCTGATCGATCTGATGCAGGTCGGCCACGAATCGGTGAGGCCGCTGCACATCGAAAATGGATCGGTCTGGGGCGAGCGGTGGGGTGCGCCAATCGTGGACGCGCGATTCAGCAACGAAGGCATGTCGCCATCACTGAAGGCAGTCGTCGACGGTGCGATGCTGATCCAGTTTGACTGGAAGCTTCCGCGCAGCGGTTGACGCACTGGGGTTCACGCCGTGCAGCATCTGGGGAGGGTTAAGGCATGATCCTGTACACGTGCGGAAACAAAGACGCATGCAGTTCGCTGCCAGCCGGTGGCGGTCACCCGTGCGGGCGTGCGGCCCGTGCCCTGCGGCAGGCCGGCCACGAATTCGAGATTCGGCCCATGGCAGGACGCCGATTTCGACGCGGCTCAATTCAGCGGGAGCGGCAGGTGATCTTCGACCTGACGGGACAGGGGCTCGTCCCCGTACTGGTGCTCGACGATGGCGAGGTCATAGCCGGCTCTGGCACCATCGTCGACTGGGCGGCGACTACACGCGGCTAGTTGCACCTGCTGCTATGCCGTCGCTTCGGCGATCGATTCAATCGTCCATGAGTCGCCAGCTTCCGATCGCTCCGTCGGATCGACCTCAACCAGCGCGAAGTGTGGTTCGCTGCCCGTGCGAAACGCCGCAAATGCAGGCTCTGGTCTGGCCAGCTCGATCACGTGGACTGCAACATGCGGGTCCCTGCCGACCGCGGCCGTAATGTCGGCGTCGTCCAATCGATTAATCAGTGGTGCGGGCTCGTCAGCTAGTTCGAGCAGCTGCGTGATCGGGTGTGGCTGTGTCTCGCCGCCGGCTGAAGGTGATGTAACGCTTCGCGTTGCAACGAGTTGCTGGCCAAGATACGTCTGTGCCCGGGATAGTGTCCAATCGGGATTCGGTGCCGGGTCAAAACTGCGGGGTGGTGCCGCATTGTGCATGCCCCACGCGCCAGCAACCAGTGCAGCGCCACCGACGGCCACAGACAGTGCGCGGTTCTTGAAGGCAAGCTGCGTGACTCCGCCAGCGATACCGCCTGCCAGCCCACCGTAGAACGTATACAGAAACAGTGCGCTCGCGCGATCCGCGGCACTTGGTGGTGCGTTCCGATCCAGGCGCAGCGGCCGCACATCCTTGAATTCGATCACTGGCTGCGGTGGTGGTGGTGTGCCAGCTGTGCCCAGCACGGTAATGCCGCTCATGATTTCCCGTTTCCCGTGTGTCCCGTTCGGGGGCACATGCGCGATACAGAGCGCGCCTGCCCCTACCGCTGTATCGACCGCATCGCGAACCGCTGTTGCAGAACAGGTCCCCCTTGTGCGTTGTTCAAATTACGCGCACGCTGGACGGAATCGCGCTCAACGGGGGGCGCGCCAAACGGGG